>CAISJE010000233.1 GCA_903885635.1 uncultured bacterium | reverse complement strand
AACGACATCCCTTGATTAATTAATAATTCCATCTGATGCCTATCTTTATCATTTAATTGCTCATATGTCTTTTTCATGTGCCTATTCCTTTCAATTCTATTGTATTTGAAAGGTGTTGCACTTTTAATCAGAATTTTTGGATTCAAAAAACATTAAGAAATATAAATTTTCACCCATCCAAACTAGTCCGTTTAAATTATTTAAAAATTCATTAAAATTTTAACAAAATTTTTTAAAAGCTTCAAAAATACATATTCTAACTCACTTATTAACCATGTGGTTTAAATCTTTTTATACACCCGAATCTCCTATAAAATCAATCTGTATGTTGATGATAACCTCATCTAAAAGGATGTAATATGCATAGAGGATAAGAAAAAATTACTTAATGTATAAGGAGTAGGAGATGAGAAGAGTGGTGGAATTTAAGAAGAAAGCCAGAGTGTTATTAATTGATGATAATTACGATCATTTGGCGGGGATTAGGGAGATTATCAATTTAGATGGACGATTTGATGTGGTAGCGACATCTACAAGTGCAAATATAGCGATTTCGCTTGTAAAAAAACATCATCCGGACATTGTTCTTATGGATATTAACATGCCGGAAAAAGATGGGCTTCAAGCTATACAAGAGATTGAAAAGCTGGATTTAGGGGTACGTATTGTTGCTTTAAGCGGGTATGATGATGCCGATTTGATTTTTCGAGCAATGAAATTGGGCGCAAAGGGGTATGTGTTAAAAACTATGGCGTCTGCTCAGTTAATTTACGCGATTGAGGAAGTTGTTGCCGGAAAAATTTATCTTCCATCGGCTCTTTCATCAAGATTTTTCGAACACTTCCAACGTTCTTTCAAAGAAGAAACAGCGGTTATCTCAGACGAAGAAAATTTGCTTACTTATTTGACTCAAAGAGAAGAAGAAGTTTTAGATTTGTTGACACAAGGAATAACCTACAAAGGAGTTGCAGGAAAATTATTTATCTCCGAAACAACAGTGAAAACGCACGTAAACAACATTTTTCAAAAACTTCAGGTAAATGACAGAACTCAAGCTGTACTTTATGCAATCAACAATGGGTTTACAAATAAAAGAAAAATGCACTTGACAAGCGTGCGGTAGTTGAAAGGTTGAGCAATTGAACGGTTGTTCTTAAAATAAACTTTTCAACCAAAAAGGTATGAAACGTGTATACAAAAAACAAACTGAAAGATTTAATTTATATTCAAGAAAACAAGCCTTGTAATGAACAAACGGTGAAAGGTTTGTTTCGGTCAATTGTAGAACCTATTTTGGAAAACAATTCCCAAGGGGTTGTACTATGCCGCTTGGAAGAAAAAAGTAAAAATGATTTCAACGGGATTTTAAAAAGGCTTGAATATTCTAATGCCAAATTATACGATTTTTCCAATAATCCCATTTCTGACAAGATTGAAAATGTTTTGAAAGCAAGAGTATGGGATAAAACGGAATTTATTTATATTTTAGCAGAAAGATTCGGTGCGGTTTTAATTTTTGATTACGAAGAAAGTGAGATAAAAAATTTCGCTCATTTTTATCTAATGCATAATTCAAAAAATTTATCCGAAGCATTCGACGTAATTAGTGCAAATGCCACGGTTGATTTGAAAAAATATCAAGAAGAGTTTCATCCCGATAGACGTGATAATGATATCTTAAATTGTTCCATCAGAAAAATTGTTGAAAGCTTAAATGAAACAAATCAAGAAATTTTGATTTCAGAATTGGAAAAAGAAAACATTCAGGATAATTTAAATTTGAGCTCTCATTCAGAATTCATTTCAAAAAAATCAAATTATGTTGCTCATGAAATAAGAAACCAACTTTCGATTTGTAACTTATATTCAAGCATAATTCAAAAACAATTATCTAAAATAAAATTTGATAATGAAGATACCGCAAACTCTGTTACAAACGCTTTGGAATATATTCAAAAATCACTTAAAATATCTGGGAATTTACTTTTAGACATAAAATCTTTAAAAAACAATGATATAAAAGAATACGATGTAAAAAATTTGATAGAAACGGCAATAGAGTTGGCGAGAGCTTATGCGAACGGAAAAGATATTAAGATTAAAAGTGCAATTACCGAAACGGTTGGAGTTTTGGTAGATGAAAATAAATTTTTGACGGTTTTAATAAATTTAATAAAAAATTCAGTTGAAAGTATTGAAAAAAAGGGCGAAATTATTATTAAAATGCAAGTCGAAGCAGAGAATGTCAAAATAATAATTTCAAACAACGGAAGTCCGATATCCAAAGATGTTCAAGCAAGAATTTTTGAAGAAGGCTTCACAACAAAAACCTCAGGTGCAGGGCTAGGGCTTTTTATCTGTAAAAAAACACTGGAAGAACAATTTTCTCAATTAAAATTAATAAAATCCGACGAGGTTTCAACCGAGTTTGAAATAACGGTTTTACGGGGTGAGAGGTAAGCGGTAAACGGTAAACAAGAATTGCAAAACTGTTAAACTGTTCGACTATTCGACTTTTCAACTAAAGGAAAGGCACCTACAATACAAACGGGTGTAATGGTGTCTCACTATAGAAGACCCAAGTGATAAAAGAATAATCTTAGTGAAGTCGTGAGGTCATTTCTCACGTTTCGCAGGAGCTCAACGGAGAAAGAAGGCAAAAGATGGATTTGACAACAACAAGAACGATAGATATAACAAAATTGGCATTAGACGGCTTAATGATGCGTCAAAAGGCAGTTACCGCAAATACGGCGAATGTTATTACTCCGGGATACCAAAGACAAGAAGTTACCTTTGAAAATCAACTTAAAGAAATTGTGGAGAAGGATGACCTGAAAACTTCTATAAAGGAAAAGAACAGTATTCAATATAATCCGACGTCTTTGGATTTATTGATGGGGGAGAATAAAAAGCCCAACTTAACTCCTCAACAAGCACGTTATTTACAATCAGATGTGTATGGTGGTTATAATCCGCAAATCACTACAGATATAGATTCAGGTAGTGACGCAACAGGGAACAATGTTGACTTGGAAACAGAGGTAATGGATATGGCTGCTGTTGGGATGAAATATAATGTTTTGGCAGGTTTGGAGCAAAAACAATTTAGAATCATAGCAGGAGCGATTAAGGGAGATATGTAGTAAAAAGGCTCCGGAGGAAATACGGTAGGTTGGATAGCAATCCCACCTACAAAAAGCTCAACGGAGAAAGAAGGCAAAAATGAGTTTTGATGTATTTGATATAGCGGCATCGGGGATGCATGCCCAAAGAGTAAAAATGGATGCAATTGCGAGTAACGTTGCAAACATAAACACGACAAGAAGACCTGACGGAACTGTCGGACCTTACATAAAAAAAGATGTAAGCTTTAAGTCAATTTATGATGAAAAACTTTCGCAAGGAGCATCTAATTTTTCTAGCAACAGTACAGCGGCACAATTTGATTCTGCAACCGGCACATTGAGAATAAAGGCAGGGATTGAGCTAAATAACGGACGGATGTCAAACGGGGTTGAAGTTGCCGGAATTACGGACTCAAAAGATGCTATCAGAAGCGTATACGACCCATCGCATCCGGATGCTGATGCTGATGGCTTTGTACAAATGCCAAATGTAAATATTGTGGAAGAAATGGTTGGTATGGTAACTGCCTCAAAGGCTTATGAAGCGAATTCTATTGCGGCAGAGAACGTTAAAAACATGATAAGCGCGGCAATGAAAATATAAAAAGGTGAGAAGTAGGTCGGGCATTCTTGCCCAACAACAAAAAGCGATAAAGTAAAAGCAGTTTAGAGGTTTAGAAGCTTGGCAGCTGTAGGGTGAATAGTGAGAGGTGAAAAAATGGAATTTATAGGTGGGATAGAAGGTATGAAATTTGCACCGATAAGCAATTATAATAGTTATCTTAAGAATAATACATCTTTTGATGTTGATTCTAACATGGATTTTGAAAATGTTTTGAATAGCCAAACAGCGACATTGCAAAATTCTTTTAAGATTGATGGCGGAATTGAAATGAACAATGAGTTCAGTGATTTAATTGCTCAAAATTCTGTTCAGGAAACTTCTAATAATGCTTCTACGGGGGATTTTATAAAGAGTTTTTCAAATTCGCTCAATGGCGGCTTGACTGCTGTTAATAACTCGGTGAAGGCTGCGGATAGAGCTCAAGAAGCTTTAGCTATGGGTGAAGATGTCAGCGTTCACGATGTTATGATAGCATCAGAAAAAGCCTCTTTAAGCTTACAAATGGCAATGCAATTGAGAAACAAACTGCTTTCGGCATATACTGAAATTAATAACGTTAGGGTGTAAACGGTGAACAGTGAACGGTAAACGGTGAACGGTGAACGGTAAACGGTGAACGGTGAACAGTAGGTCGGGCATTCCTGCCCGACCTACTGTTCACCGCAAAGTCATGCGTTAATATTCAATTATATTAACTTTTCACTAACTTATTCGTTGAACCAATTCGATAAAACATTAATTTATGCAAATATTAATTAAGCTTTGTTTACCTTTAGTTTAAAATTAATCCTTTGTATATTAAAATAAAATTACTATACAAGAAATCGAATTAATGGTGAAATAAATGGCAAAAGCCGGATATGTAGAAAAAGAAAAAAGAACAATAAACTCAACCCTTATCCCCCAAAATATTGAAGCGGAAGAGGCAGTTTTGGGTGCCATTTTGGTTAATCCAAGCGTAATTACAAAGGTTGTTGAATTTATTACCCCCGAAAGTTTTTATAAACCAGCTCATAAATACGTTTATGAATCGATGTTGCAACTGTTTAACCAAAATGAACGCATTGATTTGGTTTCGGTTTCTGATGTTTTAAGCTTTAATTCTAAACTCGAAATCATCGGCGGACGTGCTTTTATCAATGACTTAAGCTACAAAACAATCACAACTTCAAATATTGAGTATTATGCAAAAATAGTTCAGGAAAAAGCGATTAAACGTGCGCTTATTAACGCAGGTTCGGAGATTGTTTCTTTAGGTTATGACCTTAATTCTACGGACGACTCTTTGGATAACGCGGAAAGACTTATTTTTGAAATTGCCGCTAAAAAAGCTACTAAAGACATGTCGCATGTCAAAGATTTGGTGTTACAAAGTTATGAAAAAATCGAATACCGGTATAACCACAGAGATGAACTGACAGGAGTGCCTACAGGGTTTTACGAACTTGACAATATGACAAGCGGACTGCAAAAATCTGATTTGATTATTCTAGCTGCTCGTCCTTCAATGGGTAAAACTGCTTTTGCACTCAATATCGCTCAAAATGTTGCGATTAAATCGAAAATCCCCGTTGCAATCTTCTCGCTTGAGATGTCAAAAGAACAACTGGTTCAGCGTTTGCTTTGTTCAGAAGCGGAGGTTGACTCTCAAAAAATGAGAACAGGGAATATGCAGCGCAAAGATTGGGATAAGTTGGCGACTTCAATGAGTGATATTTCTGACGCACCTATTTATATCGACGATTCTGCCGGCTGTACCTTAACCGATATTCGTGCAAAATGCCGTCGACTTGCTATGGAAGAAAAAAACCTCGGGCTTGTCGTAATCGACTATTTGCAATTGATGGAAGGCGTAGGCAGAGAAGACCGTATTCAACAGATTTCCGCGATTTCAAGAGGGCTAAAAACTCTTGCAAGAGAGCTTGATGTCCCTGTAATCGCGCTTTCTCAACTTTCTCGTGCGGTTGAGCAAAGAAAAGACCGCCGTCCGATGCTTTCGGATTTGAGAGAATCAGGCGCAATCGAGCAAGATGCGGATATTGTTATGTTTATTTACAGGGATGATTATTATAACCGTGAAGAAGGCGACGACGCCCCAAAAGCAACGGGCAAAGAAGGCAAATCAGAGATTATTATCGCAAAACAAAGAAACGGCCCAGTCGGCAGTTTTGAATTGTTGTTCCAAGGTAGTATCACGAAGTTCAAAAACCCGATTAAAACGGATATTTTTTAATCGGGTTAATGGTTGAACGGTTGAAAGGTTGAAACGAAGTAAACGGTAAACAGTAAACGGTTTTGCGGTTCTTGATTATTACAAAGTGTTAATATAAAATCATTAAAAACTAAAGAAATATATTTTTTTAGCCGATAATGTCAATGTTGGTAAAGAAGTAATATTCAAATTAGAAAGGAGTGGCTCATGGGATTTACAACTTCGGGTATTCAAAAATTTGAGCTAGCATTAAAAAATCCAAAATTAACACCGCAGGAAAGAAAAGATGCTGAAGAGCTGCTAGGGTACAACAAGCTATAGCGAAAGAGATTAAACCACAGCAACCTCGATATAAATAAAAGTAGTTTATTTAATTAGGTCGGGCATAAATGCCCGACCTAATGTTAAACTCCCTTTTTTCGGGCTTATTTACGGTGGGTTAGGGAACCCACCCTACTTTATCGCTTTTTGCTGTTGGGCTGGAAAGCCCGACCTACTGCTTACCGCTTACCGCCTGCCGTTTACCATTTACCGTTCCTCTCACTTCTCACCACTCACCCAATTAGCTTGTTGGGGATTGAATAACCCCTCAATAACTAATATATTTTTAGTATGAAAATTTTAGTCTTAATTTTAACTTTTCTTATTTTTACCGGCGGTGCTTGGGCGGGAGCTTACAATGTTTACAAGCCCAATGAATTTGCTCATAACAAATTTGATAATATTAATGAAAAAATTCTATTTATCCTCGATTTTTCACAAAGCATGACCGAAGAATTACAAGGTAAAAGAAAAATTGATTTAATGTTGAATACAATGGCGCAAATTTTACCGACTATTAACAAAAAAACGTGGGTGGGGCTGAGAGTTTACGGTCACAAAATCGGATTTACGCAGTATGATTCTTGCAAGGCTAGCACACTTTTGGTTCCGATAACTCCGGCAAGTGCGGCTCAAATTAATACGAAGCTTATAAAGGCAACCCCTCGCGGAATGACGCCTATTACTTATTCTTTAAAAAAAGCGGTTGAGGATGATTTTGCAGGATTTAACGGGCAAAAACATATAATTTTGTTGACAGACGGAGGTGAGAATTGCGATGAGAGCCCCTGTACTTGGGTTATGGAACTAATTAAAACGAGAAAAGATGTAAAAATTGACGTCATTGCTTTCAATATTTCAAACAAAGATGATTTAGACCAGCTTCAATGTACTGCACTTGTAACGACAGGTAAATTTTATTCAGTCGATACTGCAGCAGAACTGGTTAAAAGTTTACAAAAATCTTTGAACGTACACAAACAGGTTGAAGCAAAAATTATTCTAAATCCGTAATCTAAAGCAAAAGAACTTTATTAATAAATCCTTTTGCCGGTTTCTTTGTCAAATAAGAAAAGGTTTTTTTTATTTATTTTCAGAATTAAATCATCATCTACCACAAATGTTGGCGGAAGTTTTACGCTACATTTTGCCTTTCCGATATAAAAATAAACTATTCTTTCACTGCCTAACATTTCGGACATATCGACTTTGACAGCTATTTTAATTTCTCCATCGGCACTGGTCATGTTTTCAGGTCTAATTCCTATAATTAAATTAGTTCTGCCCTCAACGGCTTGTTTTTGCTCCTCGCAAAGCTGAATATGAATATCCGCAAGTACCAAAGCACCATCAACAACTGTTCCCTCGACAAAATTCATTTGAGGTGACCCGATAAATCCAGCAACAAAAGTATTTTTAGGGTTTTGATAAATATTGTCAGGTGTGTCTACTTGTTGAATAACCCCTTTGTCTAAAACGACTATTCTATCCCCCATGGTCAATGCTTCAGTTTGGTCATGGGTTACATAAATAAAAGTTGTTTGCAGTTTTTTATGAAGTTTTTTAATCTCGGAACGCATCTGAACCCTCAATTTTGCATCCAAATTCGAAAGTGGTTCATCCATCAAGAAAACCTTCGGCTCACGCACAATTGCTCTACCTAAAGCTACTCGCTGCCTTTGACCACCCGAAAGTTGCTTTGGTTTTCTGTCTAATAATTCTGTCAAATCGAGAACTTCAGCCGCCTGTTTAACTTTTTTGTCAATAAGTTCTTTTTCAACTTTTCTCATCTTAAGCCCGAAAGCAATATTTTCATAAACACTCATATGCGGATAAAGTGCGTAATTTTGGAACACAAACGCTATGTCTCTATCTTTTGGAGCTATTTTATTAACTTTTTTATTTTCAATAAAAATCTCCCCATCCGATATATCTTCTAAACCTGCAATCATCCGTAAAATCGTGGATTTTCCGCATCCTGATGCTCCGACAAGAACCAAAAATTCTTTGTCCTTAATCTCCAAATCAATTCCGTTTATAATAACATTTTTGTCATATCTTTTTTTAAGATTTTTTAGAACTACTTCCGCCATTTTTCTTTACCCCCCAACACGAAATTGTCTAAATTCCGCCTTTACTTACTTTTTCGAATTTTTACTATTTTTTTTCGTTTTAGCGGCTCACTAGCCTTATTGCACTCGCTGATTTTTACTCCGTCCCTCATTTTTTTGGGGACTTGCCCGCCGTCTTGAATTATCGGCAGTTCGGGAAAGTGTGATTTCCCTCACAGGGACGAGTTTCGCTTCTCTCACTCTTGCCGAAATTCACTAGCATCTTCTTTGTTTGGGAAACCTGTAGGTATGCCCGACCTACTTCTCGCCACTGCTTACTCTTTACCCCTTACTCAACAACTCCCTTTTCAATCGGAATTATCACATTATAAGTCGTTCCCTGCATCGGCTCGGATTCAACCCAAATTGTACCCTTTAAATCTTTAACAACATTTTTCACACTGGCAAGTGCGATTGAACGAACAATATTTTTCTTATTCGCTCTGTCTAGCTGTGCATAAGGTTCAAATATAACATTCACATCACCATCTGAAATCCCGGCCCCTGTGTCAGAAATCTTCAACATTAAATAAGCTTTATCAGTGGTATCTTCCGTTATCTCAATCTCTTGTTGCGATACAAATTCCAAGTCAGGGTGGTGAATTTTTATATTTATGGAGCCTATATCTGTAGAATTTATTGATGTTTCCAAAATATTTTGTAAAATAATCTTGAAAGCATTTTCGTCAGAGAAAATTGCTCGTTTAACAATATCTTCACTATGAAAACTCAAGTTTAAACCTTTTGCCTTAATCATATGTTCATAATTTTTTAACACGGCTTGAATTGAATTTGTCACATCAAAAATTTGAAATTCATATTCAAATAGATTTGCTTCTGTTTTTGATAATTCAAGTATTTTATCCATAAGATAAAGTATTTCATTAGAGTTTTTATTAATGATTTTAATATATTTGTCCTGCTTGTCGCTCATTTCTCCGCCAAGCCCGTCAATCATAGCTTGTGAGAAGCCGATTATGGAATGTATCGGGGATTTGAGTTCATTAGAAAGCTTGACAAGGAAGGCATTTTTATCCTTGTTGGTTTTTCTTGAACTCTCCTGCTCAATCATAATATTAGTTACTGTTTTATAATTTTGAGTAACATCTCGAATTGAGATTACAAAATAATCTTCGGCGATTTTAGCGGTTATTTCTAAAAATAAATTTTTTGACCGCCCGACTACCGATTTATTACTGAGAGCGGCTTGCTTTGCCAAATCTAAACCACTTTCGATAATATCATTAAGCTCCCGCTTGAAAACGTCATTCTTGGGGATACTTAAAAGAATCGGGACTATTTCATTTATCCATTCAATTTTTCCGTTACTGTCAACAAGCATTACGCCGTCGGGAATTGACGCTAAAATATCAATGTCTTTAGCTTTGGACAGAAAACTCTTAAATACCATGCTTACGCCCTACTTTATGTATTAACTATGAATATCTTAGCATAAAATCTGAATTCTGCTATACATTATAATCAGTATTTCTAGCTGGGGGGGGGGGGGGGGATTGTTTTCTCTGATGAAATAATTCAGGTAAATTAGTAAAGTTGAAATTCTTTAGTAATAGGCGTTTGCCGATTTTTGGATTACTCACCCAGGGCAAAAACATATAAATTTTTCGGGATTAATAACTTAAAAAGGTTTAAAGCCAATCACTACAAGCGTTTCCCCCTCCTCCCTTCAGGCTGTGTAGGAACTTTTAAAAACCCCAAAAAATTGCAACACAAAATCTTGAAGTTGAAGATTAATAGAGTCAATGGCTTTTCTTATGCCATTGACTCTATTAATCTCTATTCCTATTTCCGTTATCGCCCTTTTAATGTTATATGCTAATGCACTTAATCCTATTTCTGTATTAACCTTTCGTATCCCCTTCATTAGCATATATAGTAATTTAAGTTGACAACAACAATGAAATATGGTATAATAATAGCGGAGGTGAAATTATGGCATATTCTTTGGACTTGAGAAAAAAGGTAATAGATTACAGAAAAACACACACTTTAGAGGAAACCTATTT
>CAISJE010000232.1 GCA_903885635.1 uncultured bacterium | reverse complement strand
CAACCTCCATACTCTCCTGATTTAAATAAAATCGAAAAGTTTTGGGCTTGGCTAAAGAAACAATTAAGGTCAGCATTGAAATTGTTTAACACATTGTATGAGGCACTCTGTCATTGTTTTCAACTTAAATAACTATACCTTGTCTAATAACACAACATTGTGAAACCATGGTAATTGTGCAGCAACCTGCTGCACAATTAGAAAATCAGGATAAGTTTCAGCGAACTTTCGCATATACTTTAAGTTTCTGTCCGATAAACCTTTCATCTGCGGAAAACTGTCTTGTAAATCTTTTGCAAGCGTTTGAACAACTTTTGCACCCCAACCCTCTTTATTCTGCCGTTCAAGAATAGTTTTGCCGATTTCCCAGTATAATATTA
Organism: uncultured bacterium; assembly: GCA_903885635.1. Classification (GTDB taxonomy): domain Bacteria; phylum Cyanobacteriota; class Vampirovibrionia; order Gastranaerophilales; family Gastranaerophilaceae; genus CAIPUE01. The sequence goes on along the minus strand of CAISJE010000232.1, from coordinate 5,251 downwards.
CCAACTGTGAATTAACAGATAATGCGGCCTTTGTCTGTGCAGTTCTTATCTTAATTTTAAGTTCATCAAGTATTTGTAAGTATGTTTTATCAAGTTCTGCCATTAATTTTAACTCCAATTTACATGTTGATTATACAATAAAAAAATGGAGGATGCGGAAAAATCCAAAAAAGGACAGTTTTTTGAGATTTTTCAAGTCCGACCTTGGAAGTGCTCGCCCCCATACCAGCTGCGGGATAGCCGGTGGTATGGGGGCGACCTCTCGGAGGTGAAAATAGCGAAATCGGCACGAGTAGGGCCGTTTCGCTATTTGACACTGGACGTCATGAGACTTTGCACAAGAGCATTTTTGCAAGAAAATGGGCTTGTGCATTAGTCTCTCAAGGGAGATTGCGAGAAAAATTCCTAATTTTTCCGCAAGCTCATGAAACTTTCGATTACATAAGTTAAAAAATACTTGCATGGAAATTTTTATGTGGATATAATAAAAGAAGCCGAATAAATTTTATCAGAAAGGATCACCAAAATGAAAAACGGATTACACCCAAATTATAAAAAAACTACAGTGAAATGTGTTTGTGGAAACGAAATCGAAACAGGTTCGATTGAAGATGGTATTACAGTTGAAATTTGTAACGCCTGTCACCCATTTTATACAGGACAACAAAAAATTCTTGACTCTGAAGGTAGAGTTGAAAGATTCAAAAAACGTTACGAACAAAAAAAATAATTCGTTTTTTTTGATAACATTTTTTTACATTATAGCCCACTTGTTTAACATGGGCTATAATTGTTATATTAAATTTAATTTCATTTTAAGGAGTGAATATGCCTGATAACAAACCTGTTGTAAATTTGATTTCAAAACCAGAAAACATGCTTAAAACCGTTTATACGGCATGCCGAACATGTTACAGTGCGGAGGCACCTGTTAATATTTATAACAGCACCGATGATGAAGAAAAGATGCTTAAATTGATTGAAAGGGTTATTTCTTCTGGGCATTTTTCGACCATTGAACATATTCAGGTGAGTTTTGCTATCTCTAATGTTTCAAGAGCCTGCACGCACCAGCTTGTAAGACATCGCCACATGTCTTTTTCACAAAAATCTCAAAGATATGTTAAGGAAAAAGGTCAGTTTGACTATATTATACCGCCGACGATTGAAAAAAATCCTGAATTAAAAGAAAAATTTGAAAAATTTATGACTGAAATTTCAAATCTTTATTCAGAGTTCACAGAAGCAGGGATTCCAGCGGAGGATGCGAGATTTGTGTTGCCAAATGCGGCGGCTTCATCTCTTGTGGCGAGTTTAAACTTGAGAGAAATGATTCATCTGGCTAATTTGAGATTATGCACGAGAGCACAGTATGAAATTAGGATTTTGGTTAAAAAAATGTGCGAGGAGCTTTTGAAAGAAGAGCCTTGGCTGAAAGCGTATCTTGTGCCAAAATGCGAACGTTTGGGGTTCTGCGACGAGGACAAATCCTGCGGACGCATGCCTGTTAGAGGTTAATTTTTCTAAATGATATTGCTGAAAGTGTTTACATTGTGTACACAATATGTTATAATGTAAAATAAGAAAGGATATAAATTGCTTGTTTTATATGAAAATCATAAAGTTTCAGGTATAAAGTTCGGCTTTAAGTTAGACCCTGTTTTTGATGACTTTTTACCTCACATATACATCAGGCATTTAATTACACCTGAAATGGCAATAGTTGCTTATTTGAATATTTCGGAGAAAAAATATAATACTTCTAATAAGCGTTGGGAATCTTACTCAAAAGCAGATGATATAACGCTTTATTACATGGAATTATCGAATAAAACAGTTTTTATAATTAGTGCATTTAAAACTTAAAAAGGTAAAAAACTATGACAAATACAAAACAATATACAATGGAAGACATTAAAAAGCTCATAGAATCGGTTGAGAGAGTTGAATGCGACTCTGTTTTAACAGATATTTATGGTAACAAAATCGATATAAATGATGCAACAACACAAGCCGATTTGGATATTGAAAAAATTCAAGCAGCCAACGTTCATTTCAGATGGACCTTAAAAGAAATTGAGCGTGCAAAAAAGATTGCGGAAGCAAAGGGTTTAAAATATCAGGCATATATTAAATATGTCCTCAAGCAACAGATGGATATCGACGAAAGAATCATTGAAAAAAGTCTGCACGAATACAGAACCACAAAAAAGCGTTCGATAGCTACTTCCCATGAGCTTAAAAAGCGATTAAAGAAAGTTATTTAAGACTCTTTTAAATGTTTAAAATGATTTATCAAATATAATACGCCTAAAACCAACAAGACAAGCACAATTGCCAAATCAAACTTATGCCAAAAAGCCTTTAATACTTCGCTGTGTTCGCCAAGCTTCATACCGACATAAACAAGCGGATAACTCCAAATTAATGAGCCTAGGAAAGTGAAAGTTAAAAATTGTTTCACATCTGCTTTTAAAATACCTGCCGGTAGTGAAATAAACGTTCTTACGATTGGCAACATTCTACAAATGAAAAATGCGAGGTTTCCGTATTTTTGTTCCCACTTATCAGCCATTTCCAAGTCGTGTTTACTTATTAAAAACCATTTTCCGTATTTTTCTACAAATGGTCTACCACCGAAATATCCTAAATAATAAGAAGGAATTGAGCCCAAAACACACCCAAATGCACCGGCAAATGCGGCTATATGGATTGACATAACGCCTTTGCTCACCAAATATCCCGCGAATGGTAAAATCGCCTCACTCGGCAAGGGTATATTACACGATTCAATCGCCATCAATAAGGACACTCCTAAAGGACCCATTATAGTGATTGTATGTTCAATAAATCCAACAATCGGTACCAATACTGAATCTAATATGCTCATCTTTTTCTTCTCCTCTTAATCAAGTTAACCTTACCTCAAACAAGATAAAAAAGAAAGAATTTTGGGTAAATGGAAGTTAAATATGGAGGACACGGAATATTCCAAAATTTCTAATTTTTCCGCAGTCTCATGTCTCATTTAATAATCATTTTATCAATTAATTACCCACTTGAATTTTTAAAAAACATATGTGATAATGATATTGCTTTGCATGGGTGTCTATTTTGTTCCTACATTTATATCGAAAGGGAGAATCGACTCTGATAGCATTGAAGTATACCCGCCGTTGAATTTATTCAATCGCCAGCGGGAAACGGATTTGCTAAGGCGTTCACCCACCTGCTTGAGAATCAGCAGGTAACAAAATCGCATCTGTGCAAAGTTTTTTTAAAAATTGTTATCCTACTTTAAATCAGTTTCAACTAAAGTAACAAACTCGTTTACCAAGGACGGGTTCCATTTTTTATTAGAATCTTCTTTTATTACATTTAAAGCCTCTTGAGGAGTTAATGCCTGTCTATAAGCACGAGGTTCTATAAGCGCAAAATAGGCGTCTGTTATCAAAATAATTTGGGAAGCAATCGGGATTTGTTCACCTGAAACATTCCCCGGATAACCCGAACCGTCCCAATTTTCATGATGATGTTCAATTATGGGAATAATGTCCTGTATTTCTGAAATTGGTTTTAAAATTTCTCTGGCAGCAATAACCGGATGTTTTTTTATTTCTGTTTTTTCATTTTCCGTTAACGGTCCTGCTTTTTGTAAAAGTTTTTGAGGGAGCATTAGATTACCGATATCGTACAATAAAGTGGCTATACGTAATTTATCAACCTCTTCAGGAGGTAAATCAAAAAGCTTAGCAAGTCTAGTTGATAATTGGACTTTAGATTTTGTAATTTCTTCTCCATGGAGAGGATTATAAGTTGTTGCAAGAATATCAGCAATGGAATAAACGATTTCATTGGGAGTCGAAGCTCCGCCTATTTTGGATGTAGACAATTTTTCGCACAAACTTTTTGAAAGTTCTTTTGGAATCGGGAGTTTCTTTCCGGAAAGAATTTCTATAAATGCATTCATCGCTACTTCTTGCCAAGACCCCTCTGTAATCGGTTGTGCAATTTGAACTTGGTTTCTACCGTTTCTTTTAGCTGCGTACATCGCTTGATCAGCTATTTCAAGAAGCTCATCTATTTTACTCGAATGTTCACAAAAAGTCGCTACCCCAATACTGGCAGTAATTTGTCCGATTTGCTCCAATTTGCAATCGGCAATTGCACTTCTAATTCTTTCCGCAGCAATAAGTCCGCCTTTTGAATCAATCCCCGGCAAAAGAACATTAAATTCTTCCCCACCCATGCGAGCTGCAATATCTATTGAGCGGGCATTTTTTTTCAAAACACCTGCCACCGCTTTTATTGCCAAATCTCCATATGCATGACCATATTTGTCATTAATTTGTTTCAAATAATCTAAGTCCAACGCAATCAAAGTAAACGGTTGATTCATCCGTTGAGCCCTTATAACTTCTTTAGTCAGAAATTCTTCAAAATATCTTCTGTTGTATAGAGTGGTTAAAGAATCAGTTACCGCCTGATTTTTTACGGCTTGGAACAAATCAGCTATTGTAATTGCAAGCTCAATTTGCTTAGCAAACAGTTTGAGGAAATCGACTTCAGCTTCTTCCGCGACATCACGAGAAGAAAAAACAACCAACCAACCAAAATCTACATCCATGGTTCGAAGTGGCATAATTATTATTGAATGGATTTGAGTATTGGCTAAAAGCTTTCTAATTAAATCTTCAGTCAAATTTGGAGCAACTTCTCTCAATAGTGCCCTCAAATCTACTGTTTGTTTGATATTTTTGTCACTTAAGGATTGAGCCAAAATTCCATTAGCATCGTATGCAAGGCGAAAAAGCCCAATAGAATCTTTCAGAATTGAGTCAACTTTTTCGGTTAACGCATCTTGTGGCTGCGTAACTATTTTCACATAGGTTCCATCATCATCTTGTTTCATTTGAAGAATGGCACTATGTAAATATCCGAGCTCACCTTGAAGTGTTTTAACAATCGCATCAAGAACGTTCGATAAAGGTGTTGAAGAGTTCATCATATCCCAAATATGCTGTAAAGTAAGCATCCTTTGGTTTGCAATATCCAATTCCTTGGTTCTTGCCGATATTTCCTTTTCTAGATGAAGGTTTCTTTCATAAATTTCCAAGAAGTCTTGTTTATTGGTATATATAGTGTTCTCTACTTCGGTAATTTGGTTGCGTAAGTCTCTTATTTTCTCAAAAAAGCCCATTATACCTCTTGCTTATTTAGTCATGTTATTATATTTACAGTATACATCATT
>CAISJE010000231.1 GCA_903885635.1 uncultured bacterium | reverse complement strand
CAACCTCCATACTCTCCTGATTTAAATAAAATCGAAAAGTTTTGGGCTTGGCTAAAGAAACAATTAAGGTCAGCATTGAAATTGTTTAACACATTGTATGAGGCACTCTGTCATTGTTTTCAACTTAAATAACTATACCTTTAGTATAAGGTTGCTGAAGAAAAAATTTGCTGAAAAATGTTTTAATTTTTAAAATCTTTTACATAAATTTACATTTCTCGCACCTGCAAATCGGGTCGAACCCCTTTACGTCATTGCGAGACGAGGATTTTTTAGTCAGAAAACCATTGAGGGAACGAAGCAATCTTGTTCGCCTTTTGCTATAATCCGAGGGGATTGCTTCGGTGGGCACTTTTTTGTCACATTTGAGACTTAATGTCTCGCAAAGACGACAATTTGTATCTACTTTTTTAGATTTTTTAAAATATATTCTTTGATAGTTTTATGATCCGGGGTAAGTTTTTGCATAAGCCACATAACTTCAACATTTCTTTGGGTTTCTTTTTCGAGTTTTCTACTAGATCGGATTCTTTACACAGCCTGCAAGGGGCGAGGTGAAAACGTTTGTTATCAGTGCATTCGCAGTATATTAAGATTCTGGGGATTAGTTACTTTTTCGGGTGGGTTTTCAAATAATCTTCAAAATCTTTTTCAATAACCCTGTATCCACAACCTTCGTGGAGTTTTGCAGGGTAGAGGATTTTTTTATTTGGATAAATTTTACACATTTTTAGCCGTTTGTTGTAAACGGTACATAATCCTTCTTTTGAAACGTATTTACAGGCAAAAATAAAGTTTCCGTCCTCGTCTTTTCCTTTTATGTAAAATCTTTTATACGATGGGAAAAGTGCCTGCATAAACTTAAATTCCTGCTCGGTGTAAGTATCAAAGCTATACATGTAATTACAACACTTACCACACTTTTTACATTCTCCAACCACCTCATATTCCATCTTTTCAGTTACAAAATAAGACCTTAGTTCGTTTATTAAATTCATAATTAAGTTAATCATACTTTACATTTTGCCTTGTTGGAGTATTATCTGTTAATATTATATTATCACAAGAAAAGAAGAGAAAAATATGTCGGACTTCAAGGTTCCTAAAAGAATTAAAAAAGCAAAACAAACAAGCAATCCGGAGATAAATAATGCGTTAATCTTTATCGTTTCAATTTTGTTGGCTGGATTAGTAGCATTTAAGCTTTATTTAGTTTCACTCCCTCCTATAAATAATTTAAATGAATTTAAGCCAAATATTGTAACAAAATTTTATTCCACTGATGACGAGGTTATAAAAACGTTTACAGCGTTTACTTTTTCAAAAGTGGATTTGGAAAATATCCCCCAAAATTTGACCAACGCTATTATAGCAACCGAAGACAAAAATTTTTATAAACATAAAGGATACGACACATCAGGACTTATTCGCTCAACTTTTGCAAATTTGTTAGCAGGACATGTCGTTCAAGGTGCCAGCACAATTACCCAACAGTTGGCGAGAATTTTATTCCTGTCTAACGAAAAAACTTTTACCAGAAAAATAAAAGAACTCGTTGTCGCCGTAAGAATTGAAAAGACAATCCCGAAAAACAAAATTCTTGAAATGTATTTAAACAACGTTTATTTAGGTTCGGGGGCTTATGGGATTGAAGGAGCTTCGCAAATTTATTTTAACAAGCATTTAAAAGATTTAACGCTCGCAGAATGTGCCCTTTTGGCTGGTCTGCCTCAGGCGCCTTCAGTTTATTCCCCGTTTAATGATAAAGAACTTGCGATAAAACGAAGAAATCAGGTCTTAAAAAGAATGTACAAAACACGTTTTATAACAAAACAAGAATACCAAAAAGCACTGGAAGAAAAACTTCACCTAAATCCGTTACCGGAGATTTATACACTGAATAAAGCACCTTACTTTTGTGATTATGTAATGAAAGAATTGGGGAAATTGGGGTTTGACGAAGTGGAAATTTCGCAGGGAGGCTACAAAGTCATTACCACGCTTGATTATAAGGCTCAACAAAAAACCAACGAATCAATAATAAATACAATGAACTCTTGGGGACTTAAGGGTGATAAAAGACAAGCAGCAGTTTTTTCCTTTAGCCCTATAGACGGTAGAATTTTGGCTTATGCAGGCGGAAAAGATTATTCAAAAAGCCAATACGACAGGGTAACTCAATCCGTAAGACCTCCCGGTTCCGCTTTTAAACCGTTTATTTATGCCGCGGCTATTGAAAAGGGATTGAACCCGAATGATTTACTTGATGATATTCCGTTTACTGCAGGAGACTGGTCACCAAAAAATTACCACAACAAATATAGAGGGAAAATCCCTGCTTATAAAGCATTGATGGTCTCGTCAAACGTTTGCGCCGCGAGATTAATTCAATCAACAGGAATTCGCTCTGTGTTCCAAATGGCAAGGGTTTTGGGGATTTCAACACCTTTAGAATACGATTACACGATTGCACTCGGCTCAAACGGCGTAAAACTGTTTGAAATGACAAGAGCTTACGGAGCGTTTGCAAACGGCGGTTATCGAGTTGAACCTTATGCGGTTGAAAGAGTTGAAACCTCCCGCGGTCAGGTCGTTTATCAAGCCCCAAAAACAAAAATTTCAAAAGTAATGGATATTAACACAGCCGCAACTTTAACCGCGATGCTAAAAACTGTTATCAAAAGCGGAACAGGTGTGGCTGCAAATATTTCCAAGCCTGCGGCAGGAAAGACCGGAACAACGGACGATTACAAAGACGCGTGTTTTATCGGTTATACACCTGATATTGTTACAGGAGTTTGGGTCGGAAACGACGACAACTCAAAGAATAATAATGTAACAGGCGGAACTGTTCCTGCGATTATTTGGAAAGAAGTTATGAAAGTCGCAACCGCACCTTACGGAGCTTCGGATTTTGATTATCCTGAAATTGAGTTAAAAAATTACTCGTCTGACAAAAAATCAGAAGTAACAGAATCACAAAATACAGACGAAAATACCGCCACTACAACAAACGAAGAAATTGTAACTCCTGAAAATACGACATCCACCCCTGAAGAAGCAACTACATCTTCTGAACAAATTAAAAAAACAGCTACTACCAAAGTTGAAAAGAAATCCCCTCTTGCGCCAATCCCTATGGCAACCCCGTCAGGAATTGAAAATTAATATTAAGTTTTATAACTTTGACCTCTAACCCATGAGGGTGCGGAATAATTCCTCCGAAAACATGAATAATTGTTAAAATCATGTACTTTTTGCCTTGAATTTGGTATACTTAAATAGTTACATATATTGAATTTGAGGTGGATTATGAGTATAAAAAATGACACGGGTTTGAGT
>CAISJE010000230.1 GCA_903885635.1 uncultured bacterium | reverse complement strand
CAGCTGGGGTCCTTAAAAATCAAGAACCGTTTGATCCGAATTGGGCTCACAAAACTCAGGAAAATTACATGAATTCTCTTAAAGTTGCTTAATATTATTCATTATTTCTCTTGACTTTTACAACATAATCTCGCAATGACGCAACTGCGAGAAAGGATTTTGACCTTAATTGATTTCTGGTGATTAGTTACGAAGTTTTTACCCTCTGTAAAATATGAATTTGATAATGATACTTGTTTGGACATTGGGATTTGCACGGAAGGGTTAAAATTTGGAAGCGAAATAATGTCCAAAGACTATTGCATAAAAAATAATCATAAATGGAATGATAGAAGAAAAGAATGCAATATGCGAGAAAAAGAATAATTTTTATAATCATTTCACACAAACCGCTTTTAAAACCTTTTTAACGTCTTTTAATTTTGATTTTTGGGGCGCGTTATGAGGTTTTATTCCTGCGAAAAGAAAAAGCCCGCTCAAAATCGATTTGTGCGGGCTGAATTATTTTGAATTTTGTCCGATTAAGCTGGCTAATACCTGTACGAGCCTTAAAGATTTATATGATTTTTACGAGATTAAACCTAAAACATGTTTGGTAAAAGATATTTTTTCCCCGTACACTGTGTTTGAAAAAATCGCACTTGCGATTGCTTTAAAGGTTATTTAAAGCTTAAGGACTTTTAGTAAGGGACTCAGGCTCGCTTCTTGAATTAATATTCGATTCAAACTGAGTAAATATTTCGTTACCGACAAGCTGTTCTAACGAAGCTCTTTTTGAATAAAACTCAGAACGGGACTTCATTTGCATATCCAAAGCTTCCCTGTAATAAGCATCTGTTATCAGTATCAATTCTTTTGTCCCGCTTTGCGCAAATTGATAATTTTGATAGCGTTGCTTCGCCATTTTTATTGTCATATCAAGCAATTTTTTGGACGTCATATAATCATAATATCTGTTAACGGCTTTTTGTTGAAGATCATCGATTTTTCTTACCAAAATAATCATATCCGCATCGTTTACTTTGGTATATTTATAGTTAATCATTTTATCATCTTGCGACATTATGCCAAGAACATTTCCCCCAATAAAAGAACCGCTGGACAAAATAGGGTTGCCCATACCGGCACCGACGAGCGTTGACATGCTTGCGATTGATTGAAGTACTTTTTTAATCGATTTTTCGTCCGGCTTATCTTTATCGGGATTTGATAATTTATACAACGCAAATTTTATAATATCACTTTTGGTTGCGGCACCTTGCCACAATAACGCCAAATCCTGCAACATGTCGTCATATTCAACATCCAATTCCTGAGAGATTTCTTTTGAAATTCTTTTAATACTCAAATCCGCATATGTTAATTTTTCTATGTTTTCAAAAGGGTCAATTTCTTTTGCCGTTTCTGTGTCAAGCTGCTTGGTAAAATTAGCTTTTTGTTCAACATCATCCGAAGTTCCCACCCTGTAGGCAGGGTCTTTTACTGAATTTGAATCTTCATAGTCCATGGAAAAAACAGACAACTTAGAAAAAAACACAAGCAAAGATGCTGAAAATATTATCAAAATAACTTTTTTCATCGTCATTTACCGCCATTTCCTTTTGTTTTTGATTGAAACAGAGCTGCGTTGAAATTATATTGGTACAAATTTAAATTCGCAACAACTTTTTTACCTGCCAAACGCTGCAATTCAAGATGATATTTTTTTGCATTTTGCATATAATAATATTCCTGCAAGACAATTCCGTCATAAAGCGAGGAGGAAATCGAAATATCAAGAATATCCCCTGTATCAAGAGCTTTTGAATAATTTTTATGATACAACAACAGTCTTTGGCGAGATTCTTTAATTTGACCTAAAGAGCCTTTGTAATTATAATACGCATCAATTATTTTATCCTGCAAATCTTCAACCAATCCTGCCAACTCGATTAATTCCGTATCAGTAAGCGGGATTTCCTGCGGGGTTGTTTTTTTATTCAACAGAGTTTGCGCAAGTCTGCCCATAGCAAAAGAACCTGTTTGAATAGTTGGATTAGCGCCCATAAAGGTTGGAGCAAAAGAACTTCCGCTTATTATTGCTGAAAGAGTTTTTGCCATTAGAGATGAGTGTATTCTTCTTTGACTTTCCGGTGTCGCAAGTTTTTTCAGTGCAAATCCTATTACTTGATTGTTCTCAATCGTTCCTTTCCAAAGATTTTCGATATCTTCAAGGTCTTTTTGTTTTTGTAGTCTGATTAATTCATCAAGCATTTGTCCTTCAGTGATTAACAAAGAGCCTTTGACTACCCTTGGCGCGGTATTTATTTGAAGCTGTTCTTTAGGCATTTTATCAAGGCTTATTTCACCCAATGCAAGTGCGTGCAAGGGGATTGAAAATAATATTAAAACTGATAAAAAAATCTTTTTCATAAGAAATTTATAGCATGGAATTGCTTGGGTGTCCAAATTTTTCTTAAAGCAGTAGGTCGGGCATTCCTGCCCGACCTACTGCTCACTGCTCACCGTTTACCGCTCACCGTTTACCGTTTACCGTTTACTTCGTTTCAACTTTTCAACCAAAATAATTTTATGATAAAATTATTTTGTGCAGACTAGGAGAAAGCTATGAAGAAAATACTGATAATTCGATTAACTTCTTTAGGTGATGTAATTTTCACTATTCCTTTGGCATGTACGCTCAAAAATAATGATAAAAACACAAAAATCGGTTGGTTGGTCGCTGAAAAGGGCATAGATATTATTAAAACTAATCCTTGCGTGGATAACTACCATTTTGTTCCGATTGAAAAATGGAAAAAAAATCCGTTCTCTTTGGCAACTTTTAAAGAATTTTTTACAATAATAAAAGAAATTAGAAAAGAAAAATATGATATTACATTGGATTGTCAACAAATGTTCAAAAGCATGTTTTTATTCCTGTTTTGTGGAGCAAAAAGAAGAATAACATTCAAGTATGCCCGTGAATTATCCGTTTTGGGCGGAAATGAATTTGTAAAACCGAAAGTAAATTTTAGAGATTTTAACTGCCATATAGTAGAAAGAAATCTTGATTTCGCGAGGCATTTAGGGATTGAGCCTGAAAAAATAGAGTTTCGCATGCCCGAATCTTCTCAAAACGTAAAAAATAAAATTGATGATTTGCTTAAAAATCTTGATAAAGCAAAACCGATTGTTGTCATTGCACCCGCTACCACTTGGGAAAATAAGCATTGGGCAGAGCAAAATTGGGCAGATGTTATAAATTCTATTCATTCTAAATGTAATTTAATTTTTACAGGTACAAATACGGATAAGGAACTTATTGCAAGAATTTTAGAGAAAACGAACGGGAATATCAATTATACAAATTTAGTCGGCAAGACCAACATAGAAGACCTGACAGAACTGTTTTCTCGTACAAAACTTGTTATCAGCCCTGATTCGGGAAGCACCCATCTTGCTTGGTCGAATGGCAGTCCGGCGGTTATTGCAATTTTTACGTGTACACCACCAAATCGATTTGGACCTTACGGAAATGACAAAAAATATTTTGCTATCGGGGCAAACCTCCATTGCCAACCTTGTTTTAAAAAAAGATGCCACTTGCAAAAGGAAAAGAATTTTTGTCAAAATTATCCGAAATCAGATGTAATAATAAAGATTGTAAATAATTTAT
>CAISJE010000229.1 GCA_903885635.1 uncultured bacterium | reverse complement strand
TGATTGAAATTAACCCTCACCCGACTTTCTAACACTCGCGGGCTTCCGCTCGTGCTGAAAGTCGACCTCTCCGCAAGGAAGAGGTGAAAAGCTCGCTAAATCCTGACTTATGACAATGTTAATTTCTGGTGATTAGTTACAAAAAAATTCACCAATTAGCAGAATTTTGATTGCATTTATTATGCAGCGAGTTTTGTTCGCATATCATCTTTACTAAATTTCTTTATACGGTAAAATAATAACTACGAAGAAAATAAAGAAAAGGAGATATAAAACATGAAAAAAAGTATTAAAGACCTAAATGATGTAAAAGGTAAAAAGGCATTGGTGAGAGTTGACGTTAATGTACCTTTGGATGCGAACAAAAATGTAACAGATGATACAAGAATTCAGGCGATTGTTCCAACCGTAAGATTTTTACAGGAAAAGGGCGCGAAAATCATTCTTGTTGCTCACTTGGGAAGACCAAAAGGTGAGAAGAACATGGAATTTACTCTTGCACCTGTATCAAAAAAACTTTCTGAAATTTTAGGCGAAGAAGTTTTATTTATACCTGATTGCATAGGCGAGGTTGCACAAGAAGGAATTGCAAAACTAAAAGACGGTCAAGTCGCATTACTTGAAAACATCCGTTTTTATAAAGAAGAAGAACAAAACGACCCCGATTTTGCGGCAAAATTGGCTGAATTAGCCGATTTTTATGTAAATGACGCATTTGGCGCGGCACACAGAGCACATGCTTCAACTGCAGGCGTTGCGCACCTTCTTTCACCCGCAGTTTCAGGGCTTTTGATGGAAAAAGAACTTGTCTGCCTGAGTGGGGCTTTGAATAATCCTCAAAGACCATTCACTGCAATCGTTGGCGGTGCAAAAGTTTCAACAAAGATCGGCGTTTTAGAAAATTTGCTTGACAAAGTAGATAACTTAATAATCGGCGGTGGCATGACTTATACATTTGTTAAAGCTAAAGGCTATAGCGTTGGCAATTCAATTTGTGAAGAAGACCAAATTCCTACGGCTAAGAAAATTGTTGAAAAAGCAAAAGAAAAAGGCGTTAACCTTGTAATGACAGAAGATGTTTTGATTGCGGATGCTTTTTCACCCGATGCGAATATCAAAGTCGTTGATGCAACACAAATCCCTGACGGATGGGAGGGCGTTGATGCAGGAGAAAAAACAAGAGCAAAATTTGCCCAAGTTATCAAAAATTCCAAAACAATTCTTTGGAACGGACCTGTCGGAGCTTTTGAAATGGATGTGTTTACGGAAGGTACAAAAGCAGTTGCTTTGGCCGTTCAGGAAGCCACCAAAAATGGTGCAATAAGTGTTCTTGGCGGCGGTGACACAGTTGCCGCAATTAAGAAATATAAACTTGACGAGGTATCTTTTACCCACATTTCAACAGGTGGCGGAGCCAGCCTGGAATTTATCGAGGGGAAAGTACTTCCGGGAGTTGATGCGTTAGACAACAAATAATTTAAAATCTAATATAATAAACGGACTGCACAATTGATTTTTATCACTTATGCAGTCCGTTTTATAATAAAGAAATAATTTTACTACCGAACAACAAAATCCCAATCGAAATACTGATAAATGTAGCTATCATAACAGCACCTGCGGCAATGTCTTTTGCCATGCCTACAAGTTTTGAGTATCTGTTGTGAAAAATTGCGTCAAGAGTAAATTCTATTGCGGAATTTACCATCTCTGCAATTAGCACAAGAGCAATCGCAATTAGCAATATACTAAATTCCGCCGCACTAAATTTTAAAGTAATTCCACCAACCATAACCAACAAGGCGCTAACAAAATGTACTCTAATGTTTCTCTCACTTTTTAGTGCTAATCTTATACCTTTGAACGAATTTCTGAACGTACCTGCAATTCCGGGGGCTTTATATTTTGACACTTTAACTCCAAACTTCATAATAATCTCTTAAGCGCTGAATTTTGTGCGCTCATAATAAAATCATACTCTTCATTTGTTTGATGGTCAAATCCGAGCAGATGCATTATCCCATGACTTATCAAAAAATATAGTTCTTCTTCAAATGTCTTACCCTTTTCTACTGAATTTTCTTTCACTTTATCAAGTGAAATCATTATTTCTCCCAAATTTATTTCACCGTCAAAAACGAATTTTTCTTCACTGTCCGCAAAAATTGCAAAAGTTATGATATCTGCAGAGTAATCTTTTTGTCGATATTCTTTATTGATTGTATGATTTTTTTCATTATCGCAGTATAAAATATCAAAAGATAAACATTTAAATTGGTAACCGACAAGGCATGACAAATCAAAAATAATTTTATCTTCAATATAAAGTTTAAGAATTTTTTTTGCATTTTTAAGTGCTTTTTTTTCGTCTATGGCCAAATCTTTATGGATATTTCCTGTAAAGATATTAATTTTTTTTGTCATTTTTGTCATTTTGATTAGTATTGTGCTGTTCTAATTCTTTAATTTTATCGTCTAATTCTTTATCAATAACCTTGCTTGGCATATTGATTTTTGTTTTATCAAGTTCATGAACAATATCTTCGTGATACCTGATTCTGTTATGTTGCATGCCTCTAAGAATTCTATTAAAAGTTGCTGCGATAGTTTTTATATCCTTTAAAGTGAGCGGACTGTCAGAAAGTTGCCCGTCGTTTAATCTCTCAATAATAATTTTGTCTATAATCTTTTCAATTTCTTCATTTGTCGGTGTTTTTAACGATCTAACCGCTGATTCAACCGCATCGGCAACCATAAGAATAGCGGTTTCTTTCATATTCGGCTTCGGCCCTGTGTATCTAAATTGTTCTTCCTTGACGTTCTGCGCGCCTTCTTCGGCTACTGCCTGAGTATAAAAATAACTGGCAAGTCCTTCCCCATGGTGTTGAAGTATAAAGTTATAAATAATCGGCGGCAGTCCATATTCTTTGGCTAATTCAAATCCGTCCTTCGGATGCGCCGTAATAACCATTTTGCTTAATCTCGGATTAAGTTTTGCATGGGGATTTTCTATCCCAAAATAAGATTGGTTTTCTACAAAAAATAGCGGCCTTTTTAATTTACCTATATCGTGGTAAAAAGCACCTACTCTTGCTAAAATCGGGTTTGCACCTACGGCTTCAGCAGCCGCTTCACACAAATTGGAAACCATTAAGCTATGATGATAGGTTCCCGGTGCTTCAAACTGTAAACGTTTTAAAAGCGGTTGATTATGATCCGCAAGTTCTGCCAATCCGTAAGGCGTAATTATTTTAAAGGCGCTTTCAAATAAAGGTAGTAATCCCAAGGCGATAACGCCACTTAACATGCCATTTATGAACACGAGAGAGGCATCATTTACCATAAGAAGATTATCAACATCTATCAAACACTTTTCTATCGAATAAATTATTATGACCAATATTAAGGAAGCAACGGCAATTTCTATCCCCGTTCTTATAAGGTCAAATCTACGAGAAAATTTCACCCTTGCGATAGCAACCATTGATACTACGTTAATTAAAGTGAATGCACTTACAAGTTGTATATTGTACCCCATCGGAATTGCCAATATAGCTAAAAGAATTGAAGCTTCAACAAAAGCTATTCTTGGATTTGTAAATATAGCAAGTATTATTATAAACGCAGGAAACGGTAAAACATAAGGAGAAAATCCTGTCGGAATAAGTGCAGCCACAAGAGCAAAAAATAGAGCCAAAACAGCCACTATCATTATATGATTGGACTCAAGGTATTTTTTTTCAAAAGTTCTCATATATTTTAAAAATGCCAATGTAGCAAAAACAACAATAATAAATATACCAATAAAACCCTTATAACCTATTTCAAAAACGTTATAACCTGCTTTAACCAATGCATCTCGTTTTAATTTAGTAACAGGTTCACCTTCAAAAAGAATCTTATCACCTTTTTGAAAAGTAACTTCATATGGTTTAACCGAACTTTGAGCATTCCGTCTCGCAATATCAGTCGCATACTCGTCTATTACAAGATTTGGAACAATAATCTGCTCTAAGAGGGCTGTTATAACTGTAATCTGGTTTCTGGTAACATTTGAAACCAAATTTCTATGTATAATTCTGGTAATATTATTTTTTTCAAAATCTTTTTCAGTAATTCCAATTCCGAGGATATTGGTCAAAGTCAGCGTTGCCTTGTCAAAGACTTGTTGTAGGTTTTTCTCGCTTGTTTTTAGCAGATAATTAATAACATAATCTTTTCGATACCCTTCTGATATATCGAAAAGCAAGGCCAGTTCATCTTCTTTCGCAGAAATAGGTGAATCCTTCTTTCTTATTTGAATAATAGAACTTTGCAATGTCGTAAGATTATTTTTAATAAACTCATCTTCAGCAGGTGCCAGAATAGGATCAATGGTTTGAGCGATTTCTTTTTTATGTAGTTCTGTTTTTTGAACATCCACAACAGTAATCGTTTTCTGTGCAATAATATCTTTTTTACTTATCCCGTTCTCAATGATACTTTTAAAAAAAAAGTTTTCGGAAGATATAATTAGACTCATAACAATTGTAAATGCTAGAAATGCCAAAATATTTACCACTTTTAGTGAAGATAAAAATTCTGTTGCATTTTCAAGAGATGTTAGTTTCATGATGGAATTCCTCTCATAATAATTGCTATTATATAACGGTCATCGATAAAATCAATAGGCTGAAAGGTTGAATGGGGGGAACGTCGAATAGTTGAACAGTTTAACGGTTAACTACCTTGGGCTTGTTGTCGGTGCGGTTAAATCTGCACCCTATTCTATCGCTTTTTGTTGTTGGGCAGGTATGCTCGACCTACCGTACGTTCTCCGTTATCTGTTTACTCCTCACTTCTCACATCCCACCTTTCACTTCTCACTCACTCAAAATATTAATTATTATGTACACATCCACCCCAATCAATTGTATTTAAATTGTTTATCTCCTAAAATGGGAAGAAGATAAGAGAGGTGAGCAATGACTGTAATTAATGAAAAATTTGTTATTAATACGCAAGGATTTACGGATATTATAGACATTACCAAAAATATTCAAAACTCCGTATACAGACATTCTTTGCAAAATGCTTCCGTTTTGGTTTATGCAGCAGGAAGTACGGTTTCTGTTACAAATATTGAATTTGAACCGGGCCTCCTTGTTGATTTACCCGAAGCTTTAGACAAAATTGCGCCCATGGGCTTACGTTACCACCATGATGAGACATGGCATGACGGAAACGGATATGCCCACATTAGAGCTGCAATTGTTGGCAATTCAACGATGATTCCGTTAATCGACGGCGCTTTACAGTTGGGAACATGGCAACAAATTGTTGTAATAGATTTTGACAACAAGCCGAGAAATAGAACGATTTATGTGCAAATAGTTTATTGAGGGTGAATGGGAAACGGTAAACAGAAGGCAACAAGCCCGAGGTCGTTGAAGTAGGGTGCGGATTTAACCGCACCGACAACAGCAAAACCATTGAACCATTCAATTGTTCAACCAAAAAGCCGTCCCTCCATACATCTAACCTTCTAAACCTCAAAAAATGTAATATTTTCTTTACAAATTGCGAAGTTTCTTGAACTTATATTAAAATTAGATAATAATTTAGGTAGAAGTTCTTTACTATTTTTTCTATTTAAAATAGTATGTTAATATAAGTTAGTAGTAGTGTAATTAAAAAGAGGAATAATAAGTGGAAAATTTTGGACCAGACATCTTCGGGAAAAAAGAAGTTTTACAACAACGACCAATGGTTAATCCGGCCAGCATCAAAGTAATAGGTGTAGGCGGAGGTGGTGGAAACGCGGTTAATCGAATGATTAAAGCGGGTCTCAGTGGAGTCGATTTTTGGCTCATGAACACTGATTTGCAAGTTTTGCAATATTCTACTGCTAAAAACAAAATCCAACTCGGGACTAAATTAACAAACGGTCTTGGCGCAGGCGGTGAGCCTCAAATCGGCGAAAAGGCGGCTGAAGAAGCTCAACAAGAGATTACAGAAGCATTAGAAGGTGCTGATATGGTCTTTGTTACAGCAGGCATGGGCGGTGGTACCGGAACAGGCGCGGCTCCTATCGTTGCTAAGATAGCTAAAGAGCTTGGAATTTTAACAATCGGTGTTGTTACAAAACCTTTCTCTTTTGAAGGAAAACGCAGACAAAACCAAGCAGCGCAAGGATTAGAGAAATTAAGAGAAGCCGTTGACGCTTTGATTGTTATCCCTAACGACAAATTGCTTGATGTTGTAGACAGAAGAGTTTCTTTACAAGAATCGTTTATAGTTGTTGATGAAGTTCTATTGCGTGGGGTTCAGGGCATTTCGGATATCATTACGATTCCTGGACTTATTAACGTTGACTTTGCTGATGTTAAGAGCGTCATGCAAGCTTCAGGTTCGGCGCTTATGGGTATCGGACGTGGTCAAGGCGAAGGAAGGGCGGTTGATGCAGCGAAAACAGCTATCGATTCTCAACTTCTTGAAACGTCAATCAACGGAGCAAGCGGCGTAATCGTTAATATTACAGGTGGCCCTGATATGACACTTCACGAAGTTACGGATGCAACAAATATAATTAACTCAGCGGTTCTTGATGATGCAAAAGTGATTATCGGTGCGGTTGTTGATGACAAAATCCAAGGCGAAATCCAAATTACGGTTATAGCAACGGGATTTGAATTAAGAAACCAGCTTCATCCAAAAGAAGCGGCGGATACAAAAACTTTAAGTGCAGCAGACTTTTTCTCGGGTGCTTTTAGCCAAAAGAAAGCAACAACAGAAATCAGTCCAAGCTTCTCAAACATAGAAATCCCTGATTTCTTAAAAAAATAGTTGGCGCAAGCAAATTATATAAAACAAAAAAGCCCTTTCTGCGAGGGTTTTTTTATGCATATGTAGTAATGCGATTATTAACTGCTCCTCCCAATATACACCGCACGTAGGGTCAAAATTAGACTAAAGTCGTTTATGATGTAGTGTATGGATGTAAAATTTGGAAAAGTCAGACCTAATAAATTTTTATTAACATCGTCAAAGAAGCTTGCTGATGAGAATTTTTTTGAGTCCGCTCCAAGTTTTGATTGGGAAGCGCACCAACAAAAAAAAACGTCTCCAAGTAATAGAATTAATGATTACGATTCTACAATTATGGAAAACAATGCTTATCGGGGAATATCCGATGAAATGTTTAAACTTGAGCATAAAATTGGGATTTTAGAAAATATTTTATCCAAGCTTACCAGCGAAATAGAAGCTTTACAAAGCTTAGGCACCTCAATACAGATATTGGATTTGCTTGAAAGAAAACGAAAAATCGAACAAGAATTAGTAGAATTGAATAAACAATATTCAAACTTGGGGCTTGGTTCCAAAATTTCAGGACAAATTGCAGCAGCAGTGAATTCAACATCAAATAAAAAAATGAATGTTTTTTCAAAAGCCCAAGGGTTTTTTAAGAAAAAAGTTTTGGCTAAAATTTCTCCACAAATTGATAATTCTCAAATACTGAAAGAAGCGTTAGAGAATTTATCTGGTATTAATTCAAGTGTTGATGAATTAATTAATTTACAAATTCCATACGGAGAATCGATTAATCGGTACGAAAAACTTACCGCGTATTTAAACAAGGCAAATAAAATACATTTTCAAATTTCTAAAAACATAAACGCAATAAGTAAAAAAAAAGATTAGAGAAATATCTCTAATCTCAAATCACAGGTTTACACAAAGCTTGTGATGGACTCAAGAAGCGTGAAAAGTATAAAACATAAGATTTTTATTGAGCAAAAGCAGACGGGAACTTCAACGGCATGGGAAAGGCCAAATAAAGGAATATCTTCAATTAAATAAAGGAATGAAATATATTGGGAAGTACAAGATTTTCGCAAGATATTATTCGGATTTCTGCGATGCAAAAAGGGTTTTGTATCGCAGAAGTTGATGGAATGGACTTATGGCGTGCGAAAGTATTTTGTTAAGTTTGTAAAGCCCCTTGAGCGTTGGTGGGATGAGAGAGTGAATGCTTGCATAATGTCTGAAGGCAACGCCATACCGTAGGAAAACGATAACAAAATAAAGGCATTAAAGCGAAGGGGCTTCGGATACAGGAACTGGCTGAATTTCGAGTATCGCATATATTTATATAGCAACTTGATTATACATTGACATATATTGATATATATGGTATAATAAATTCAAGAAGAGGAGGATTTATTATGCAACCAGTTTCAAATGACAAAAGGGAGGATATAATAGCCGCAAAACAACGTCAAGAACCTGTAAAATCAATACTTAGAAGCTTAAAGGCAAGAGGCGTTGATGAAATGCTTAAGGCATTGATTATTTCTCTAAATTCAATTACAAAAACCGACATCGCAAACTGGTTTAAACACGACGGTTATTGTGTCAATGCATAATCAAGTTGCTATAAAGCATATTTTTAGGGTATCTTTTTCAAGTTTTTTTATATTTGTCAAATTAGAATATGCACTATTCATACGAAAAGTTGCTTGTTGTTGATTTAGAATCAGTTTTTGTTGGCGTATTTGTGCTTGTTGCCGAATTTGTAAAATCGAATTTAGCATTTATATTTCCCATTATTCCACTTGCTTACTTGAAAACAAGTGAATAAATAAAAATGACAAAAAATAATAATTTGTAACGTATAATTTACAAATTATTATTTTAGGTAACTAATCACTAAGAATTAACATGGTATAAGGCAGGTTTAGCGAGCTTTTTACCTCTCCTTTGCGGAGAGGTCGACTTTCTTCGTGAGCGGAAGCCCGCGAACGTTAGAAAGTCGGGTGAGGGTTATGCAATCAGGGT
>CAISJE010000228.1 GCA_903885635.1 uncultured bacterium | reverse complement strand
TGATTGAAATTAACCCTCACCCGACTTTCTAACACTCGCGGGCTTCCGCTCGTGCTGAAAGTCGACCTCTCCGCAAGGAAGAGGTGAAAAGCTCGCTAAATCCTGACTTATGACAATGTTAATTTCTGGTGATTAGTTACACTTTTAAACTTTCTTTTAAAAATATTTACATAAGGCTTGATTATATGTTGTACGTAGTGTATAATATAAATATGAAATTAATCAAGGAGAATTTATTATGAAAGAAGAATTAATCCCCGTTCCACATATTGGCGAAGTTTTATTTGAAGAATTTTTAGAACCTTTGAGTATTTCTCAAAATGCCCTTGCAGTTGCAATCAGTGTTCCTTCAAACAGAATTAACGCAATTGTGAGGGGACAAAGAAATATTACAGCCGATACAGATTTGAGGTTAACGAAATATTTTGGATTATCAAAAGGCTACTTTTTACGCTTACAGGCTAATCTTGAATTGCTAGAACAAGGTCGTAAAATTGAAAAAGATTTGTCAAATATTATTCCGTTTAAAGAAGATAAAGATAAAAGGATTGCAATGTAGTGAAAGCTGTAATTTATGCAAGGGTTTCATCCGAAGAACAAGAAGAAGAAGGGTTTTCTATCCCTGCACAGGGCACGACAAAACTTGTACAAGAGAAGAAGAACTTGAAAAGCAGTTTGATGAAGCGGTCAAGGCGGTTACATTAGACGATAAGCACCTTGAATATATCAAAGCAGGCTTGAAAGAAAGTTTAGCCGATAAGATTAAATTCAGACTACCTCTCACCTCTAACTATTCACGGTTTAACTAAAAATTTAATCGCTTTTCCTTCAATATGTTTCTCCATTGCCGATTGAATATCTTCAAGCCCGATAGTTCCTGTGATAAGCTGTTCCACGTCTATTTCGCCTGAGGCAATCAAATCAAGTGCCTGCCTGAAATATTTCGGAGTGTGGTGAAAAACGCTCATCATCTTAATATCACCGTAATGCATTCTTGTGGTGTCAAAAGTAACGGTAGAGCCAGCTTTACACCCGCCAAAAAAGTGTACGGTTCCACCCGGTCTCACTAAGGAAAACATTCTTTCCCATATAGACGGTAAACCAACACATTCAACCGCAACATCAAGCCCCTTATTTTCTTCTGTTAAGGATAAAAAAATCTTTTCAGGGTTCGGGTATTTGTTTAAATCAATTACTTCATCCGCACCTGCAAATTCGCTTGCTAATTTTAATTTTAAAGGGTTTCTGCCAGCAGCAATAACCGTCGCGCCTTTTAATTTCGCAAGTTTTGCAAACATAAGCCCGATTGGTCCAATCCCGATAATCCCTACGGTCTGACCGGCCTTAATTTCAGTTCTTTCAACCCCATGCACAACATTCGCCAAAGGCTCACAAAAAGCCGCCTTATCAAAGCTCAAGCCGTCCGGTAATTTGAGCATATTTTTGCTCACAATTCGCTCAGGAACAGTTATATATTCAGCGTAAGCCCCATTTAACAAATGCAAATTTTCACAAAGGTTATATTCTTCCCTTTTACAGAAAAAACATCCCCCGCAAGGTGCAGAATTTGCCGCCACTACTCTATCTCCAACCTCAAAATTTGTAACATTTTTCCCGATTTTTGCAACGGTTCCCGCAAATTCGTGCCCAAATCCCGAAGGGATTTGTTTTATAAGAACAGGATGTCCCCTGCGATAAGTTTTTACATCTGTTCCGCAAGTCAAAGCAGATTCTACCTTAACCAAAACCTCACCTGATTCAAGAGGTTTTATACCAACCTCCTCAAGTTTTATATCCATTGGACCCCAATATTGTATTGATTTCATTTTCTTTACACCATAACACCTACTGGTTTTGTCGGCGCCTTTGCTTGTTTTTTCTAATTACTACTTTATTTAGTTGATAAGTCGAATAGTCGAAAAGTTGAACAGTTTTGCGGTTCTTGCTTACTTTTTCCTTTTTAGTTCCATTCAGGCTTATTATCGGTGGGTTAGGGAACCCACCCTACTTTAACTGACCCTCAATTGTTTCGCTGTACCCTCGCATCTCCTTTGCTTGGGAACTTTTTACCTTATTGCACCTACTGGTTTTGTCGGCGCCTTTGCTTGTTTTTTGTGCTATCAACTTACCCGTTTTTATTAAGTTTTTAATGTGCTATTTTTATGTATGCTTTTAATATTTTATTATCAATTGTATCATAAAAAGCCGTTTCAATATCGGTAAAATCATAAATTGTCGACATATTCTTAACCTTTACCTGCCCGCTTGCAAGTAGTTCCATTGAATTTTTCAAATCAGCAGGCGAAGGCGAATAACTGCCCATAATTGTTAGTTCACGGTAATAAATTTCATTATTTGCATAACCGAAATTTTTAGGAGTACTTGCAAAAACAATTATTTTACCGCCGCTTCTGATTGATTTTAGAGCCAATTCAATGGTTACATCAGCCCCAGACGTCATAAAAACCGCATCCACATTGAGATTGTCCGCATCTGACGAATTGCATGATTTAATTCCGAGTTGATTTGCTAAATCAATCCGCTCTTGAATTACATCACACCCGAAAACATTCATGCCATAGGCTTTTAGTGCTTCTCCCATCAAAATCCCGATAGAACCGAGTCCGATTACCAAAACATTGGAATTTTCTTTTAAATCAGCTCGCTTAATCGCTCTTACGCAACAGCCCAAAGGCTCATAAAAAGACGCTTCTATATCTGTCAAGTTGTTGGGGATTTTAACTGCAACATTTTGTAAATGTTCTTCCGAAAGGTAAATGTATTCGCTAAATCCACCCGGAATAATGTTTGTTTCCTTAAAGTGGTTACACATTGAATAATTTTCACTTTTGCAATAAACGCAATCAAAACAAGGGATGTGGTGTGCACTGACTATTTTGTCGCCGACTTTAAAGCCTGTTTTTGAATTAATTTCTACGATTTCACCAGTGATTTCATGCCCCAGTACAGTACCGTTTTTAACAGATTTTTGTCTCAATTTAATGATATCGGAGCCGCACAACCCGCAACCCAGCGTCTTTATTATAGCACCTGAGCCCCAGTCTTTTAGATTTAACATCGGTGTTTCTTCTATAATTATTTTGTCATCTTTTACACAAGCAATTTTCATTCCGTCATAGCCTCTATTCTGATTTTAGTTGAATCTACAGAATCAGCAGGTCTCATAAAAACGTAATTTTTAAGTTTTTTTAAATCAAATTTAGCCACAAAGCCATAACAGGCAACCGCAATTATCGCTATAATGAGTATATATTCAATTAAATTTTGACCTTTCTTGTTCATAATATAATTTTATCATAAAATACTATTGTAGTATAATGCTATTAGAATATTTTTCGAGGAAAAATAATGGTAACAATCAGAAAAGCAAATTACTTTGATAATTTTAAACTTGAAGAAATGATTTCTTTTTTGAATTCAGATGCGAATTATTATACGAATTTTTTTATGAATTTCCCTTTAAATATAATTCATGATTTATTACCGCTTGATTTGAAATTTTTACAAGAATCCTATGTTATTGAAGAAGACAAGGATATTGTCGGCATGATTAGTGTTTCACCGACCGCAGGTAATCCTTTTAAATTAACAATTAGCAGGCTTTTTTTAAAGCCTAATTGCTTTAATGCGGGTAAACAATTAATTGAGTTTGTAATCTCAAAATATGGTGCAAATGGCGCAAGGACTTTTATTGCAACAATCAACGATGCTTATGGCGAGCTATTACAATTATTTGCGGACGGATGTGGATTCAGGCAGTGTTCTTCAGAACAATTGTGGAAAATGAGTTCACTCAGGTTTACGCAAGCAGACAACTCATTTTTCAGACCGTTTAAAAATTCAGATGCCCAAGCCGTAGCAATGCTTTTTAATGACTCTATTATCACTCATTTTAAATACTCCATTTTTAGGACAAAAGACGAGTATTTAGAGCCGATTTTTAAGGGTTTAAAAAATGATTATAAATTAAAATACGTAATTGAAGACGAAAATCTAAAAACACTCAAAGCTTATTTTTCTTTGACAACCGTCGATAATTTGAATTACATACTGGATGTAACCACTTCTCCTTGGTATGACTGTTCTTGGGATGATATTTTAAATTTTACAATAAACCAAATTCTAAAAAGGAAACAAGAGTTTAATCTTTTTGTGAAAGTAAAAAAATACACAACTACCGCTGAAAGTCTTGAAAACTATCTAACAGAAAAAGGCTTTAAATGTATGCAAAATCAACTTGTTTTAGTAAAAGATTTTTACAAAGTAATAAAAGAGCCCCAGCAGTCAAATAGGGTTGTTTTGTTTAATGAAATCAACGAAAAACCGGTATTTAAAATATAGGATTTATGAAAAATTACGAAAAATATATGAAACAATGTATAAAACTTGCGCGCAAGGCAGACGGGAGAACGGCCCCCAATCCCCTTGTGGGCTGTGTTATTTTGGATAAGAGCGGAAAGGAAATCTCAACAGGCTATCACAAAGAATATGGCGCACTTCATGCCGAAGCAGACGCACTCAACAAGCTAGGCAATGAGGCAAAAGGCGGTACCTTAATCGTAAACCTTGAACCCTGCTGTCATTGGGGGAAAACGCCGCCCTGTGCCGACTTGATAATTAAAAAAGGGATAAGAAAACTTGTTATTGGTATGAGAGACCCTAATCCGCTTGTAGCAGGTCAAGGCGTGGAAAAATGTAAAAAAGCTGGGATTGAGGTCATTGAGAACATTTTACACGATGAAGCTGTCAAATTAAACGAAGTTTTTATAAAAAATATGACGAAAAACGAAGTTTTTGTAGCAATAAAAACGGCAACGACACTGGATGGTAAAATCGCGACTAAAAACGGTAGTTCCCAATGGATTACCTCCCCAAGAGCACGAAAGGAAGTTCAAAAGATTAGAAATCGCTACGATGCAATATTGACAACTAGTTCGACCATAATCAAGGATAATCCTTCAATGAAATGTTCTTTACAAGGGGGCAAAAATCCTGTTAGAATAATCCTTGATCGAGAATTAAAAACGGATTTTAGTTCCAAAATTTATTCATCATCGGACGAAAAGGTATATATTGTTGTCGATGAAGCCCTTGATGAGGTTAAAACCCTTGCTATTCCTACGCATGTAGCAGTTATTAAGTGTCCAAGCGACAATTTAAAACTCGATTTAAAATATTTATTCAAGAAATTATTTGAATTAAATATTTCAAGCGTGTTGATAGAAGCAGGCGGAAAACTCAATGGGGAATTGGTTTCGCTTGGATTAGCCGATAAAATATATCAATTTATGGCACCAAAAATTCTCGGGGATAAACAGGGCATAAACGCTTTTGAAGGCAGAAATATAGGTGAAATCTGCAACACTCTAAATTTTAAATTTGAACACATTTATGCCCATGCCCCGGATATACTGCTAATTTACTCAAACTAAATATGGTATTAGATTTATATAATCGTCCATTTGGCTCTTTGTTAATATAGAACCTGAGTTTGTTCCTGAGTTTGTTGTTGACTTGAAGAAAGCTTTAACAGCAGAGGCTAAGTCCAAAAGTGCTGTTTTTATTGAGGTTTGTTGCACAACTTTCTTCGGCAGGTTTATATTTTTCTCAAACTGAGTCATACGAGGGTAATCGCTTGGGGAGTTATTTGTAAACGAAATTTCTCTGTTAATTTTATTGTTTTTAGTATAATAGTTATTTAGTTGAATTGAATTTACTCTCATCTTACACCTCCTTGAGGTTATCTTTCTTTAACAAGTGTTTTATCAACACTTCATCTAACATTTTCATTATGAACTATAAAGTTAATTTTGTCAACCCCTATTATTAAGAAAATGTTAAGCGTTCACACAAGGCGTTAACATTGGCTTAGGGTATTAAGTGCCCAATACACACTTAATAAGTGGCTTTAAGCATATTCTATCATTAAATATTTAGTGATTAAAAATAAATACTCATTTCACATTTGTCGCAATCGAATTTTAGCTTATATTTTTTACCCTTTTCATCTATTAAATATAAATTCTTAATTGATTTACACATATTAAAAGAGTATTTTAAGCAATGCTTAGTCGTCATGGCGCATTTGTTAGCTTTTTGAAGATTTAAAAGCTTACCGCTTTCAAGCGCAGGTTCCACTACTTGACAGCCATGTTTTTCATAAAAATTTTGCATATATTTATTTAAAACGTTACCTTTATAGTCAATCTGTGATTGCGGGTATTTAACATTTTCTCTCGGAATTGCAGGGTTGTAAGACGAATATGGATAATTCTTAAGTCTTTCTATCGTTAATTTTTCAAGCAAATTTCGTCTTAATTCATTGAGCTTAGAAATCGCCAAAAAAGGTGTTTTGGATAGTTTTAATTGGACATTTTCAATCAAAAAGTCGCTTTCACCTGATTTTTTCAGTTGATTGATAATATTTGTACTCATTTTTTCTTCATTTTGAGCAAATTCTTCAAAATTATATTCAATTTCAACAAAATTCTTATCTTCATCGCTAATCTTTATTTTACCAAGTTCGAATTCAATATTTGCAGATATTTTCCTACATGTTTTGGAAGTTTTTAATGTTTTTTCGAATTCGGAATAAAAATTTCTATAAATTTCTGTCCCAATTTTTATTCCATCCATTTTATTAGGATAAATTTTTTGTTGTTCTGATTTATTAACCAAACACCCTGAAGACCTGCCATTGACTAAAAAACACAGCCCGTCTTGAGACGTAATTGATTGGATTGGCGAGGCTAATTCAAAAAATTTTTCTCCAATTTTAGAAACTTTTCCGAGATAGTCCCCTCTTGATTTAGGGCTTAAAAACTCATAACAATCTTTGCGTTTTTCTAAGAAATAATCTGCAAAACCACGATTAAAACTTTTGCCTAAATTCGGTTCAAAATCAAGTAAAATTTGCCCTGAGGATGTTTTTTTTAACCCCAAATTGTCGATTAATTTCCGATAATATGCCACAACATTTTTGACGTAATTTTCATCCTTTAACCTACCTTCAATTTTAAAAGAGGTTACCCCTGCTTCCGCCAGTGCCTTTATGTGTTTTGAGGCATTAAAATCTTTTAAGTTCAATAAGTATTGCTCTTTTGCAATAAAATTGCCCTCCTCGTCCACAAGGGAATACCTTTTGCGGCATGGTTGGGCGCATTCTCCTTGGTTTGCAGATCTTCCGCCTATTAAATGACTTAAATAGCATTGACCGCTGTACGACACGCACAGGGCACCGTGTATAAAGCTCTCTAATTCAACATTAGTTTGTTTTTTTATTTCCTTAATCTGTTCTATCGAAAGTTCTCTTGCCAAAATCACCCTCGAAAACCCTACACCTTCAAGGAATTTAACTTTTTCGGGAGTTCTGTTATCACATTGAGTACTTGCATGGTAGGCTATAAAATGTGGATTTAATTCAATCAATCCAAAATCCTGAATAATTATTGCATCTACACCTATTTTAGTCAAATTTTCAATTGATTCTTTGGCTTTTATGATTTCATCATCAGTTAAAATTGTGTTAATTGCCACATACACCCGAACATTAAATTTATGCGCATATTCAACAATTTCTTTAATATCATCAAGCGAATTTGCCGCATTTTTTCTGGCACTAAATTCATTTGCCCCAACATAAATGGCATCTGCACCATAATCAATTGCAGCTTTTGCACATATTTTATTTTTTGCAGGCGCAAGAAGCTCAATCATAAAATTTCCACATAAAAACTATCCACTTGTAGATGATAGTGTAAAACTCAGATAAGTTCCAGTTTTTATGAAGAAATATGTCATGCCAAAAATTATCCGTAACTTGTATGATAAAAAGAGATAAATAATTTATTCTGAACTAAAATAAATAAGGTTACAAAATATTTGAACGGAATAAGGCTGATGTGGTAACTCAATTTACAAAAATTGTTGATTAGAAAAGTCACCG
>CAISJE010000227.1 GCA_903885635.1 uncultured bacterium | reverse complement strand
TGATTGAAATTAACCCTCACCCGACTTTCTAACACTCGCGGGCTTCCGCTCGTGCTGAAAGTCGACCTCTCCGCAAGGAAGAGGTGAAAAGCTCGCTAAATCCTGACTTATGACAATGTTAATTTCTGGTGATTAGTTACCATTTTTGTAACATGAACAAATTACAGTAACAACTCAGGTATAAACCCCTTTACGTCCTTTGCGAGGAAAAATAAATGGTAATTCATGTCGCAAACTAGTTTTTAAAAGACGAGGATACAATTTTTATCCATTAATTTTAATTAAAACATTTAATAAAGATTTATCTCTGCGCGTATTTTAAAAATATGTTATCGTGTCAATCTTTGCTTATTAAATGTTTCCTTTTGATTCGCTTTATTGGTTTTAAGTTTTATTCTTCTACAGTACTAGACGAAGATTTTTTAGTCAGAAAACTATTGAGGGAACGAAGCAATCTCATTCGAGTTACGGTAAAGATTGCTTCGGTGAAAGCTTTTTGTCACATTTGGTACTTAATCTCGCAATGACGCAAAATCACTGCGCAAGTTAATTAAAATCTACCTGAGTTGTTACTACTTTTATTATATAATACCATTGTGAAGTATATTGAATTTGAGGTTAATACAGGCGAAAAAAACATGCAAATCGACAGTGATTTGCTGGATTTTGCTATAAAAAATAAAGTTCAAGAACCGATATTAAGGTTTTATGGCTGGTCTCCTGCGTGCGTTTCTTTGGGACGAAATCAAAGCGATGATTTTTTGGATTTGGAATTTTTAAAAGCAAAAAATATTGATGTGGTTAGACGCTTGACGGGTGGCAGGGCGCTTTTGCATGATAAAGAATTGACATATTCTTACGTTTGTTCAGTTTCGAGCTTGAAAAATGGTGAAAGTGTTGTCAAATCTTACAAAGAAATTTCTCAATTTCTGATTGACGGGTTTGAGCGGTTGGGTATAAAACTTGAATTTTCTGCTAATAAAAAACTTCACACGAAATTTGATTACTGTATGTCGATATCAACCGGTGCTGATTTATGTTTTGAGGGAAAAAAATTCATCGGCTCGGCACAGTTTCGCAAAGAGGGCTATATATTGCAACACGGGTCGATATTGATTGATTATAATAAGGATTTAATCGAACGGCTTTTCGGCGAGAACGTGGACGAAAGCACGCTGACCTGTTTAAAGCGTATAAATCGAGAGCTTGGTTTTAATAGTCTTTACTTCTTTACTCCACAAATATATCTCCCTGACGGAACAGTGTAATAAGTAGTACTGGAGCTAGGGAGGTAAGAAGGAATTGTAATTTCGCTTATTCCAAAATCACTGTTATTTAAATTATACTTTTGAGCTAGATTAACTAAGCCTTGTACTAGAGTTGTGCAGGGAACTAGGCTTCTATCATAAGTTAATTTAAATACCATTACCCCGCCCTCTTCTCTATATGCATTACTAGAAGGATTGAAGCTACCGGATATGATACTTGCAATAGCGGATTTAGTTGTAGCCTTATTAATATTTGATTTCGATTGATTTGCCCAATATGTAATTGCGGTAAGATCATCACCATCTAGTATTGCTTCCTCGTCACCAACACGATCATCCACATTTAAACCCGCTTTATATACGACTGCATCCAAAAGCACACAGACATCAGTTTTTAAACCTTTTACTTCAAGGGTTGCTCTCAGTGCGGGAGCCATATCTCTTACTAAAGCCGCATCGGCAGGAATATATGCCTTACAGGCATTAGTGAGTGCCTGTAAGGTAGAATATTTTTGTTCAACAGTCAGTGAATTTGTGTTTGTATTTAAGAAGAGAGAAGAAGTGATTGTACCATTTGTAGCACTGAGAGGAAGTGTTGCAGTAGCCAAAATATTGTTGCCTGTTAAATCAACTTTTTGTATGGTAAGTGCAGAAGTGCCACTGGAATTGATATTATAGCTATATCCGCCTATTTCACTATCAGAGCAGAGTTTATCTGAATCTTTTTTCATATAAACGCAAATATTGCCGTTACCGACTATTGTTTGAATCGCCAAACTCAGATATTTTATTGTGCTACCATTTGTATTACTGTTATTAAATGGTGATTCTATAAGGGTAAGTGCCAAATTGTTTGCCTTTTTTCTTAATCTTGCCAAACCTTGTTCACCCATTATCTGTACATTTATTTGAGAATTGGAATAATCTTTATTAAAAACAGTAAATGCTGTTTTTACATCATTGTTTTTGAATACATTACTTAAATTAGTATTAACAATCATGTTTTTCAAATTATTGTTAAACAAGCCCAAGATTACAAATAATACCGAAACAGCCAGTGCTACACCAATTGCAAGTTCTATAGTAACACTTGCTGAATGTTTGTTTCTATTAATCATGCCAAACTCCTATTTCTAATTCCAACTTATATTCTTATTCCGCACTCTAATTTACCATGAGTAAATTATTTCCATTTTTGTTTTTATTCCACATTATAAAAGATTTTAATCAAAATTATTAATAAATATTACATATTTTAGATGATTTTACCACAAACAGTATAAAACTTGAGGATGTAGAAGAATTAGACAATTGTAAATTTTTTAATTCTTCCGTGCCCGACTTATTTGTGATAAAATTATTCAGAGGAGTTTTGAATGTTATTTGATGAAAAATTTAACGATATAAAAAGTATAATCAAAGAGGATTTGGACTATCTTGAACAAGGATTAAAAAAAACATTTACAAGAGAAAACCCTTTAGATAAAGATTTATCAGCATTTTTGACGGCTCCTGCAAAGAGATTACGCCCGCTGCTAGGTGCTTTGTTCTTAAGATGCGTGTTCGGAGAAATAAACTCAAAACAGTACGATATTTTGCTTTCGATTGAACTTATTCATAATGCGACCTTAATTCACGATGATGTTATTGATAAAGCTAAAAAACGAAGGACGCAAGAAACATTGAATGTGAAATTTGATGATAATTTGGCAGTGGTCGCAGGAGATTATATACTTTCTGTTGCCATGGAGAAAATTATTGATATAGGCTCCGTTGAAGTCATTAAACTCTGTACTTCGGCACTTAAATCAACTTGCTTAGGCGAAATTAATCAATATTTCAGCAAATTTAAAATAACTTCAATTGATGAATATATTCAAAAATCAAAAGAAAAAACAGCTCTCTTGTTCGAAATAAGCGTCTTAAGCGGGCTTTTTTTAAATGAAAAGCCTATTGATAACAATTTAAAACAAATAGCAACAGAATTTTCTCAAAATTTCGGAATAGCCTTTCAAATCAGGGATGATTTGAAAAATGTACTAAGCCTTGACAAGCTTTCAAGCCATGATGTAAGTTCGGGGATTTATACTGCACCGGTGATATTTGCATATCAAGAAAATGAAAATATTTTGCACGAAGCAAATATAGCAGAAATAATAAAAACTACCAATGGGATTGCAAAAACAAAAGATTTGATGGACAATTATTTTGATAGAGCTATTTTAGCGATACAAAACTTAGAGGGTAATATTTATAAAAAAGCCATATTGGAGCTGATAGAATTATTAAAAATAAGTGTATAGAAGAGAAAAATGCAAATAGAAGAAATAAAAACAAAAATAAAAGCGGGTATTAAAGAAGCGATAGAAACTGCCGTATTTGTAATCGTCATGGTAATATTGATAAGGTTTTTTGTCGGCGAAATCCGTTGGATTCCTTCAGGTTCAATGAAACCTACCTTAATAGAGGGG
Source organism: uncultured bacterium (assembly GCA_903885635.1). GTDB lineage: Bacteria > Cyanobacteriota > Vampirovibrionia > Gastranaerophilales > Gastranaerophilaceae > CAIPUE01. Next base: position 4,604 of record CAISJE010000227.1, on the reverse strand, counting down.
GATAGAATATTTGTTGAACGAGTATCGAGATTTTTTGAAACTCCAAAACGTGGCGATGTTATGGTTTTTTATCCGCCGTTTGAACCGCTTGCTCAAAATCCGTTAGCGATATTTGAACGCTTAACGGGCTTCTTTTGTAAGGATATAGCCTACATTAAGCGTGTAATAGGACTACCTGGCGACAAAATATTAATCAAACCTGATTTTGACGGCAAATATGCCGTTTATGTTAACGGAAAAAGACTTGAAGAAAAATATATTTTAGATGATTATGATTACATACCATGCTCAGAAAAAATGTATTGCGGACCTTTTACCGTCCCGACAAACAATTATTTTATGCTCGGCGATAACCGTGGGAATTCTCAAGACAGTCGTTTTTGGGGGTTTTTGCCCAAAGAACGATTTGTAGGACGTGCAGTGTTCTTATTTTGGCCTTTTACCAGAGTTAATAAATTATAATAGATTTTACTTGATATTTTATTTTGGTTATGTAAGAATAAAAATGATGGCAAGGTAGCTCACTCGGTGAGACTTGGCGAAACGAAGTCCAATTAACACCAGCTGAGCCTTGAATGAAAACTTAATAGAATAAAAATGATGGCAAGGTAGCTCAGCTGGTGAGAGCGCACGGCTCATACCCGTGAGGTCGTCGGTTCGATCCCGACTCTTGCTAATTCTTGCCTTCTTTTCTGAGGGATTCATTCGGCACGCGTTCTGCGGGACGAAATCCCCTGGGGTCTTTTCCGGATGGGGTCTTTTTCGGACATTTGAAGTGTTTTCCGACTGCCTGTGCTTTAGTGTTTGTGCTAGGTTGAGGCTGATTTTAGCGAATTGACTGTATTTACCGGAATTACCGGTTATTTACCGGAAAAGTGCATGTTTTTTCCATGGATATTCCCACTAAGTAGCCTGAAGTCTTGAACCAGTCTATATTTGAGGCACTGGGCAAAAACCGGTAATTTTTCTGCAAGTTGAATCGGTCGGAAGCAACTCGGAAGTTAGTCGGAAGCTCAGACACAGCCGCAATCTTTCCAAAAACAATATTTTCCAAAGCAAAAAATAGGAAAATTTAGCTCGCAAAAAGTGCTCTTTCAGTCAACTATTTGAAAAAAAATTATAAATTAAGCAAGGAATAAATCTCATTTCTTAACTGTTCAAAATCTTTTCCATACTTCCAAATATGTTCTGCAACGTGATAAGGCAAAAGTTTTTTCATGTTCGAGTGATTTATGCTGCGGCGAAGGCGGGAGTATAAAACTTTTATTTTTAATTTTTCTTCTTTTGTATGCTCTTTCAAATCTTTGGATCTAAGTTCTTTTCCAGTCACAAAAAGTTTGTCATCATAAAGATAAAAATAAACAGGAATTTCATAAAAAGTTCTGACTTTCGGAGCTTTAGGATTGTTGGCAAAATATTCTTTTAATTCCTGCAACTGTTTTTCATAAATCATTGTTCTAAAATACATATTAAATTTTTGAAGTGGCCCGTCGCTTATCCCAAGCAAGAACGCACCTTTATCTGTTGCCACGCATGCACAAAAGCATTTGATAATCATATTGATTTCTTCTTTTGTATGAAATTGAAAAAATAATGGCAGGTCAGATTTTTTAGATTCATTTTTGATATAAAAATAAGTTCCGTTTTGGCACTGCAATAATTTTTCTTCAAACAACATGTCCAAAAAATTTTGCAAGTTATCAATATTTAAAATAGGTTCAATTTCTTCCATTGTGAACTTATTCAGTCTTTTTGCGAGTTTTAGAATTTTATTATAAACGAGCGAGTGAGATTGAGAGTTGACTCTCGAATCTCCGAGTGAGTGCATAAGAATGACGCAGTCATTATCTTTCATTGAGAATTCCTTGTAAAATATTTTCATCAATTAATTCTAAATTATTCATTTTAGCAATGTTTTCAACCTTGTTAATAAATTTAACCAACTGTCTGAATTGATTAAATTTTGATATAATAATCTCCAATGCTTCATCAGTAAAATCTACTTCTGAAAGTTCTTTCACGATTTTTATCACATCATTTTTGTCAAAAGTTTCAAACTTCAAAACTCCAAGTAACCTGTCATAGATGTGTTTATGCCGTTTCAATTTTTGCTCCGCTAAATTCATTCCAACTAAAATTATTGGAATTCCGATTTTGTCATGCAAGTCCCTGACAACTTCAATTGCCGAAGCGTTATCTAGGAGAAAGTCAATCTCATCAATTACAAGAATTTTGGGATTGAATTTCAGTTTTTCTTCAATTTGTTTAAAAAGTTGTGAGGATTGATAATATGGAATTTCATCAAGTTCTTCAACAATTTCCGATAAAAGCCACCGCCCTGACATTTTATGGTTACAACGGACATAAATCGCATCATTATTTGTAACCCACCACAAAATTGTTTGTGATTTGCCCAGTCCAAAATCGCCATAAACTAAAGCCATTTTAGGTAAATTCGGCGGAGCATTTTTAAGTGTGTCTGTTAATTCAATAAACTTTTTTACATTTTTAGTTATTATAAATTTCTTATTCATAAATTGATTTATACTCCTCACTTTCTTTATATTTTTTGAGCCAATTCCTGTCGTTTTGGTTTGTACAACCTTTTTGCATTAAGTATTCGTATTTTTCAAAGTTCGTTTTAAAAATGGGGAAAGCATTCTCTATCACGTCATGCTGAACTTGTTTCAGCATCTCATTAGTGTCGGACTGTGGGATAGATCCTGAAATAAATTCAGGATGACAGTCAGTTTTTTGTATCTGCTCTTCAATAAACTGAATATCTTCCTTAGGTAAAAACTTCTTAATTTCTTTCAGCGTTTTATTTTTAAGCTTTTTCTGTTTTTGAATTTTTTGCTTAAAATCTTCAATATCTTTCACTTCGCCGAGATGATATGCCATCGGGTGAGTGCTTTCAACTCTTTTTGAGATACAGATAAATTGATTTTTCAACGAATAAACTCTAATCGAAGTTAAGTCAAAAAGACTGTATTTAATTATCACTTTTGTTTTTAAGCCATATAATTTTTCAGACCAGTAAAAAGTGTTTAAAAATCTAATGCCATTCCTGTAAATAGTTTTAATCTCCTGTGACATCATTAAGTAATCGAGTTTTGAAACATCAATTTTGATGTTTTCACGCTCTGCAAATACTTCTTTTATTGTTTTTGATTTATCATTTGGACAAATTTGTGAATGTTTAAACTCAAGCCAATTATCAATAAGCTTTTTCACTTCATCAATGGTCGGAATGTAATTTGGCTTGAAATATTGTGCGTGAAATTTTTCGTTCCGCTTAAAGTGTGCAGGTTTATTTTCAATATTGGAGCCTGAATATGTCGGCAAAAGTTTCTCAAAACTTTCTTGAAATTCAAGGAAGAATCTTTCGATAACTTTTGCTCTGGCATTGTAGGGTTTTGCAAAAACTGTTTTTATTCCGAGTTTTGCGTATAATCCTTCAAACCCACTTTCTTGAAAATCAGTCTGCGTGAAGTATTTTGCCTTAAATGCTCTGCCGTTATCTTGATAAACAATTTTGGGAATTTTTTGCAAGTTGATTATAGAATTTCTAAGGGCAGAGGCTATGCTTTGTGTATTTTCTTCAAGCATAATTTCATATCCGCAAAAATAACTTGACTTCCAATCCAAAAACCCGATTAAACTTGCCCTGCAAGGTTTTCCTGTGAATGGGTTTTGCACTAAGAACGCCAATTTATGTCCATCGGCGACTAAAACATCTCCGACATTTAATTTTGAAATATCACGCTTGATAAAAGGTTCAACGTTGTCTTTCAGGGCTTTTTCGCCATCTCTTGCAAGTGTCCAAATATCAAAATGATTGTCCCTAAACCAATTTGCATATCTCCTAAAAGTTATATCAGAAACTTCTACAGGCTCTGTTCTTGCAAGAATATGTTTTGAGATAGAAATTGCTTTGCCGACGGAGAATTTGTTCGGATGCAGAAGAATTTTTAGGAAAATTTGTTTTTCAAAATCAGTCAAAGTCGTCCTAAATTCTGTTGAATAATTGTAATTTGGTAAAAGCAGATGGTAATCGGTTGTGCTTCCAAGCTTTCGCTTCCAACGCTCCAGAGTTCCGATTGAAACTGTTCCAAGTTTTGAAAAAATATTTTGATACAATAATCCTGTATTGTAAGTATCTAAAAACTCTTTGTCCGCTTTAGTTTTGAATCTTTGGTCTGTTCTGAACTTTTGCCATTCGCGGATTAAATCCAATCTCGCAAGTGCAATTTCGTTTGCTTTATCCGGAAAACTTTGCTCTATCGGCAATGGAATTAAAGCGGTGCAGGTCGAATTTAATTCTGTAATTTTTTTCAAATATTTCTCCTGTAATTCATGCTCTATGCTTGATAGAATTATTTCAAAACTGTTTCCGCCTTGAACTTTTATTTCTCGGGTTTGATATTTTGATTTTGACAGGCGAATCGCACGGGTGCTGACACCTTTTAAATTCGCTAATTCTTTGATTGTTATGTATTTATAGTCCATACTTCCACATTAACTCTGAATGTCAAAATTAGTCGGAAAAACAGAAAAGTTTTATCATTCCGACACACTTGCAAAAGTCGGAAACGGAGTTAAGA
>CAISJE010000226.1 GCA_903885635.1 uncultured bacterium | reverse complement strand
TGATTGAAATTAACCCTCACCCGACTTTCTAACACTCGCGGGCTTCCGCTCGTGCTGAAAGTCGACCTCTCCGCAAGGAAGAGGTGAAAAGCTCGCTAAATCCTGACTTATGACAATGTTAATTTCTGGTGATTAGTTACGCAAATTTGGATTAAAACAGTTCCAATTCCAGCTATAACGAGCTAAAATGTTAATGTGAATTAACTAAATTACGTCACGAGTTCAAGATGTCATGTGTCACGGAGTTTGACATAAATGTATCAAGGTTTGACAAAACGAACAGGCGAAGAATGAGCCTTGTGAGCTTGTCTCCGTAATTGAAGCTAAGCTGTTGAGGCAAAGCCGATTACAGATAAGCTGAAATGTAGTGTGACATCAGAAGTCGGAAGTTTTTGCATTAATCATATTTCCCATTTCCGAGGCAACATTTTTTGAATTTCTTACCACTTCCGCAAGGGCAAAGGTCATTTCTACCAATTTTAACATGTTTAATAAATTGTTTAACCCAAGGATATGGTTTTGTCCTTTTTTCTTTTATTCCGAATGCCACTTCAACATCCTCAAAATCTCTGAAGTCTCTGGCAAAGCCTTGAACGTCAAAAATTTCTCTCTCAAATGCTCTTTTTATTATGTCAATTTTTTCAATTGCATTTAAATCAACAAGATAATTAACAACCAGGTCATTAAGTGCAGGTGTTGTTTTATTTGCCTGTTTTAAAAAGTCGGTAAGAATGTTAACGCATTTTTCTCTTTGCTTCGGATAATTCTGAACAATTTGGACTAAAGATTCACCTGCGACCGAGCGTGATATTTCATCTTTCGATTTGTCATATAAAAATTTCTTCATTGCTCCTATAAACTCTTCGCCATAAGCACCGACAACTCTTGGTAACCACTGCCACATATCATTATCCAAATCGTCCATCTGTTCAAACATTTTTAAAATCGGCTTAACAGCTTTATTTGATTTTAGTACGCCAAACAATATCAAAGCATGTATCGGAGCCCACGCTTCGGTTTCAATTATGGCAACATCATTAAAGTCTTTGTCTTCAAAGATTTTGATTAATGTCGGGATATCAATTTCCGTAAAATTGAATTTTTCATAAGCGACTTTAGTCTCTTCCCAATCATTTCTATTTGCGATGTCCCAAACTTCTCCTAATTCAAGTATTTGTGAATAGGGATAAGTGTATCTGTCTTTTAAGCTCATTGTATTAGCAAGAAACTTTTCTTCCATGTATTCCTCAAAAAAATAATCTTCAGAATTTTTTGCCAAATTGTAGATTTTTAAGATATCATTATTAAGCAGCATGCGATATTCACCCGAGGCATCTTTATCGAATATCTTTTTTAAATCATCAACAGCCAAACTAACAGCATCTTCTATATCTTCTTCACAATAGCAATAGTCGTTAGAAAAATTTATTGCCTGCTCAATATATAACAATGTTAAAATAGTCGTTCCAGTCGTATACTTTGTTAAATATTGAAAATCTTTAATTAATTTATAAATTGCTTTAAACTTTGGCATTGATGGCGTTTTTTCATCAAATAAAAACCCCCGTATTATTTTTTCAGAATATTCTTTAAATTTTTCATTATTTGTTTCTTGTACCAATTTGATTTCAACATTTTTAATTACTTCAACCATTTCCTATCCTCCTCATTTAACTTATTCTACCATTGAATTTAATATTTCATCCAATTTTTAATTTTTTTGCTAAATTCATCCTGTAACGCTTTTTTATTCTTATTTTTGTCTTTAATATCTTTTATATATAAATTCCAAGAATCTTCATCTTTCAAGATATTTATGTAAATATCTTGAATTTTTACTGCAATTTTTGCCTGACGTGTATAAAATTCTCTGTCTTTTGCGGTAGTTAAATCACCTATTACCGTAAGATAAAATTTTAAAATATCTTTCGGATATTTCACTTTAAGCTTTTCAGCTGCTTTAAATTCAGCAGAATCGATATAATTTGAAAAATTAATTTTTGCCAATATTTTTATAACATTCTCAAAATCTTCTCTGTACATAAAAATATTTATTCTGTCACCATGACATGTTTTTTCCACTTCTTTTAAAACTTTTTCTTCGTATTTTGTCCATTCAGTTTTATTGCAAATATTTTCAAAAGCTCTATAATTTTCAAGATTTATTCTATCTGAAAAAAGTTTTTGAAATTTTAACCTCAAATATTTTTTGTAATAACCCTCTATATTTTCTATTTTTTCTGCAAGATAATTGTAGTCCTCTTTGTCTTCGCATGTTGCAAGTAAAGTTGAAAGCAATTCATCAACAAAATAAGCATCTTCTTCGTCGCTAAGTATTTTAATAACTTCTTGAATTAATTTTCTTTTAGTTCCTTTTGGAACATTCCCACGTTCAAATTCTTGTTCCATTTTGTATAAAATATCACAAACCTTGACGTATGCATATTCTTCATCTTCAGAATAACTTGTACCTTTAATGTCACGCTTAATTTCTTTCCATAATGACATAATTTTTTCTGAAGCAAAATTTTGTTCGGATTCATTATCAAGCTCAATATTATCCTGCAAAAAGTCCAAAACTTCATGATAATTTTCTTTGGACTTTTTTATAAGATTTTTAACAAGTCTTTTGAGTATTGCTTCATTTGCAGCATCAAGATATTTGTCAAAAATATCATTTTTGTTGTTTATATTAATTCCTCTCAATTCAAGCAGTAAAAGCGGTTCTTGTTCTATTCTTTCCGCAAGTTCATGGAAAACAGCGACAATATGCTTGCAGACATAATTATCATCAAGGCAATTGCAGTCTAAGGAAATATTATCAAAAATCGCGGGGACAATATCTACTCCTGATTTTTTATTTCTTCTAATGTTTTTTGTGGCGTGAATTTCTTTTTTAAAATTGTACTGATTTTAGAAATTTCATCTTTTTTAAATCTTGGCAGTTCAATTTCTACATTAGACATATTGCGAAATAAAATAATGCCAAAAACTAAAAAGACGATTTTTCATCAAGGTTTGTTCTCTTTATGCAAAATCTAAATGAAAATTCCAAAGTCCTGCACAAACCTTAACAAATTTGTCATCTATGCCAT
>CAISJE010000225.1 GCA_903885635.1 uncultured bacterium | reverse complement strand
TGATTGAAATTAACCCTCACCCGACTTTCTAACACTCGCGGGCTTCCGCTCGTGCTGAAAGTCGACCTCTCCGCAAGGAAGAGGTGAAAAGCTCGCTAAATCCTGACTTATGACAATGTTAATTTCTGGTGATTAGTTACGTTATAGGGTTTTTTATGAAGAATCTTAATCCAAGATCTCCAAAAGTTTTTTGGCAGGATAATATTCAGGCAAAATTGTCAGGCAGTCCAGTATTGATTTTTTCGCCAAATCTTTTTCACCTTTTTTTATATAGCAATTAGCCAACATAAAATGCATTTCAGGGTCATAATAAAATTTGTCCTTGGCTTTGTTTAAATAATATAATGCTATATCCACAAAATCATTAAAAAGCATTACCCTTGCAATAAATTTATAACTTTCCAAATTGATTGAATAAAACAAATCCGCACCATTAATTATATTTTCTACAAATTCCGACTGACCTGCATTGATTAACAAATTCAAATCTATTTCCAGAAAATTTCTAATCTGGAAATAAGACGGAACATGCAAAACATAACCTTTGATAAATTGAATTAATTTTTTAGCCCAATCCGCCCTAAAATCATAATTCGCAATTTTGGTAAATTCTATTTCCGCCGTTTTGATATTTCCCAAAAGTAATTCGCAATACGCATATTCCAGAATATAGTCATTCTGATAAAAAAAACTTTCGCCAGAATAATCACCCGATAAAAACTTATTTTTAGCGTCTTTGTATGACTCTAAAATCATTTTTCTTTCTTTATTATGAATACTTTATTCTTCTTTTTATTAGTTTCTAAATCTTTACTAACAAGTGAAACCAAAGACTCAATTGCATCGGCTGAAGCTTTATTACTCATTTTATTGGAGAGTTGAATTTGGTTATAAATTTCTTCTCTATATATTTTAACATCTTTAGGTGCATTTATGGCAATTTTGCATATATCAAATCTGGAATCAAGAATTGTAATCTCAATGTTATCATTTATAATTATCTTTTGACCGTTTTTTCTGGATAAAACTAACATAACGCCTCTTTTTCAAATAAAGGATAATCTACCCTAAAATTAGAACCTGAAAGAATTACTTGAGAACCCTTTCTATTTTTAATGTTAAAAATCAAAGGCGCAAGCAAATTTATTGTCGACTCTTGCGGCTTTTCATGTGGAATTAAAACGATATTTAAAACTAAAATATCATCCACATCCACAATGTCTAATGATTCTTGCACCGCTTCAGGTAATTCAAATGAATAATCAATCCCAAAAAATCCTGCAAAAGTTACCACAAAAGCAAGTTCCGGAGTTAGCGTTGATTGTAGCCATTTTAAATTGGAATTTTCTTTATGTTCAACTAACACAAATTCTTTTTCCTCCGCATACCCCAAAATGGAATCAACCATTTCAAAACATGAACTTTCACTAACTTCTATTTCTCCAAATCTAACTGTATTTATTTTCATTGTTTCTTTTTCTCTCTTCTTTTTTGCATTTATTTATCTTTGTCCAAGTTAAAGTTGAAATCAGGTATCATTGAATTCATTATTACTGATTGCACTAACTGTGGAGAATAATTGCCTGTTCCGTTTTTGTTTTGGGCAATCATAAACGGAAGCATATTAATCATTGCACTATTATCATTTTGTTGATTAGCTCCTCCCATTAGCATATTGAGCTGTGTCAATTGCGGATTTTGATAGTTTGCATTTTCGTTCATACCGTCAAAATCCGAAGCCTGAGCTTGCGTTTGACTATACGGGTTAATGCCCGCATCCTTAAGCACTTTTAAAGCTGCTGCGATTTCATCGGTATTTGAAGGCGCCTGTAAAATATTTTCCTTTGAGCCCAAAATTTTTGATTTTGGGTCTGAAAATTCATTAAGTTTTCTGAGGTTATAAATATCTATCTCTTTACCGTTATTTATATCATTCCTAATCCCATTCAGGCTTTTATTCTCGATATCTTTCTTTACAGTATCCGATAAAACATTTGCAACAGGAGTTGCCAAAAATTTATCTATATCGGAATAATCATCTGAAGCTGGATCTAAAACACATTGATTAGGAGTTTCTAAACATCTTTTCCCCGTTGCCGCATATTCTAAAAGCCTTGCGTTTGATTTTAAACTTAAAACTTTATCATAGTTTACAATTGCCTCCTTTTGTTTCCCCGCCTGAACATAGGACATCGCAATATAATAATACGCTAGGGCGTTTGACGGCTCATTCTTGACTATAGACTGGCAATCCTGTAAACAACCTGTATAATTTCCGGCTTTATATTTTTTTACCGCAATTTTAAGCGGAGTACTGACAGAGCCGTTGGCAAAAGAACAAGCTGAAGCCTGAACTAAAATAATCAAAACTGCTATACAACATATTAACTGTTTTTTCATACCAAAACTTCCTTCTATTTTATTTTAACAACTATTTAAAATAAATCAACAAATATCTATAAATTATAGTATAATGCATAAAAAGCATATTCATCTGCACCATCCGAATGATTTTTTTAGATTATTGATATTAATTTCATGTTGTTGGCTTCGAATGAAACTAATACCAATTTGCAATCAATAAAGTATTAATGTATAATAAATCTTGTAAGTAATAATTTACAGGAGGAATTATGCGACCTAAATTACCATTTCCTGATGGAACTGCAGAACAAATGCAAAATTTGTTAGAAAATGT
>CAISJE010000224.1 GCA_903885635.1 uncultured bacterium | reverse complement strand
TGATTGAAATTAACCCTCCCCCGACTTTCTAACACTCGCGGGCTTCCGCTCGTGCTGAAAGTCGACCTCTCCGCAAGGAAGAGGTGAAAAGCTCGCTAAATCCTGACTTATGACAATGTTAATTTCTGGTGATTAGTTACCTTGATTCTGGTTTGAATATCTTCAAGAAGCTTTCTATTGACGGATTGTAAATCAGCTAACACCGCTATTAAGCCAACTTGCACCCCCGTCAAAATTAATACGGCGGAGAAGATTAGAGATTGGATATGCCCCGAACCTGAATTGTTGAAATAAAAATATAAAAATCTAAGCCCGAGTAAAATCCCCGGAACTAAAAATAATGTACCGATTAACGCGAAAAATCTGAATGGTCTGTACACAATAAACATCCTTATCATTGTAAAAGTCGAGCGTTTAATATAATCAAAAACATTTTTTATCAGCCTTGATTCTCTCAATTCCCCATTAACGTTAATCGGAACAGAAATAATCTCAAGCCCTTTAGCTTTCGCCTGAATAATTGTTTCAAGAGTGTAGGTATAATTATCAAAAACGTTAATTTGCAACGCCGCATTTTTTGAAAATGCTCTAAATCCACTTGTAGCATCGGCTATTTTAGTTGAACTTACTAATCTCATGACGTAAGAACCTAATTTTTGGAGTGCTTTTTTAACTATTGAAAAATGTTTAATCTTTTCTATCGGACGTGCGCCGATTACAATATCGGCCTGCTTTTGCAGTATCGGCTTAACGAGTTTTTCTATATCTTTTGCGCAATATTGATTATCAGCATCAGTATTTACGATTATGTCCGCCCCCAGTTCCAAGGACTTTGCAAGTCCAGCAGAAAAAGCTTTTGCCAATCCGAGATTATTCGGTAGAATTACAAAATTATCAACCCCGTTTTGTTTTGCCACATCAAGCGTATTGTCCGTAGAGCCGTCATCAATTATCAGAATTTGAATTTCGTCAATTCCATCAATTTCTTTCGGCAATTCCGATAAAGTTATCGCTAAAGTCGATTCTTCATTATAGCAAGGGATTTGGATAATTAGTTTCATATTTGTATTATAATATAAAAAAATAAGAGGTGGCGATGAGAAACAAAACATTTTGGGTAATGTTATTTATTTTAGTTTTAGGGACGATTTTAAGGCTTATATTTATTGATAAGCCTGATGGACTTTGGAACGACGAATACGTAAGCTGGGCAATCGCGTCAATTCCTTTGGGAAAGAATTTTATCAATGCTATGTTTGCTCAATGCCATATGCCGTTTTATTATTTATATCTGAAATTTTTTATCCACTTTTTTGGAAATAGCGACATGCTTCTGAGACTGACTTCGGTTTTGTCAGGAGTTTTGTCAATCGTTGGCATGTATTTTGTCGGAAAAGAATTTAAAAATCGCCAACTTGGAATTTTATGCGCCGCATTTACTTCGCTAAGCTCCTTTTTGATTTATTTTTCGCAAGAAGTGAGGTTTTATGAGTTACTGTTTTTCTTCGCAACCCTGTCGTTATTGTTTACCTTAAAGCTTGGACAAAAGCAAAACGTGAGTAATTTTATCGGCTATATTGTTTCTAATTTATTAATTATTTTTACGCATACAATCGGGTTTGTTTTTGTACTTTTTAATCTTATTTTTGTTAGTTTATGGCTGTATAAAACCGAAAAATACAAAAAAACTATCATTATAGCTTGGAGTTCAATATTTTTATTGAGCTCAGTCGGCTTGCCTCTTATTTTGAAAATTTTTACTACCCACACTTATTCTCAATGGTGGGGTCATTTTACAATTTCAAAGTTGGGGTTTTTAATAACCGATTATTTTTCACCAATTTTGACCAATATTGTAAGCGCGCCCGATAATTTTTTTCAAGTTTTCAACTTAGGATTTATAATTTTTGCGATTTTACCTTCTGCCATTGCGATTGTGGGGATAATTAAAGCACTCAAAACAAAAGAATATAAAACCCTTGGGCTTTTTTGTATTTGTTTGGCTTTTTTGTCGGTGATGGTTATTATGGCGCTAACGGGCAAATTAATGTTTATCACAAAATATTCCATGGAAATCTACCCGATATTAATTCTTATTACGTGTTTCGGGTGGTTAGAATTTGAGAAAAAACAGAAATATCCGCTAATCTTTTTATTCTGTTTCTTAAGCTTGTTTTATCTTCTTGCCGATCCTGTTTCTGCGCCTAAAGTCCGTCGCAGCGAGGGGCATAAAATCGTTGCTGATTTGATTAAAAACGCAAATTTGAAACAGAATGATTTTATTTTGATTACCTATTATACGCAGGACAGATTTGAAAAATACTTTGATTTTCACGATTATAATGTTATTTCTATTAACAAGGGGAATTTCACACAATATCTAGGCATGGATTCACAAGATGCGCTTTTGAACGGTAAAAAAGTCTACAAGAATATTTTGGAAAGTTTCGACAATAAATATTTTGATGAAAAATTTAAAAAAGAAGTGTTAAAAAAACTGAAACCTAATCAAAAGCTTGCAATAGTTGTATTAAAAGATGTTGCGCTGTATTCACCGATGCAAATGCATGCGATAACCGATAATGAGCAAGAATACAATAAAACTCCGTTTTTGTTCTTGGTTTTTTCTCATCTTAGAAACCAAATAATGAAAGAAAGCCTAAAAAACTTACAAATATTGAGAATTGAAGAAAAAGGCAGCTGGTCAGTAATTACTTTCGGGAAGAAATCACTTTGAGTCCATCTGCATTTATCCAATAAAAAACATAATTTTAAAGCCTTATTTTGATGATATGGTAACGGTCTTAAAATCAAGTGATATTATTTAGCCAAACTATCAAATAACAATTGGAGTTCCCTTTTTAATTCTGTTGCAAATTCTTTCGGGGTTTCAAAATTATTAGCAAAAAATGATTTTTGGTGGGTTTTTCCATTTATATCTACCCTAAGAGTAACTCCTCTTACTGCCGATCCTTTTCTGTGTGCCTTTACAGCTCCAAGCCCACTTGGGCTTACAAAACCAAGCCCTTTAGTATTTATAAAAACATCGGAATTTAAAGCCAGTTTTTCGGGGAGAGATAATAATTCTTTTTTCTCTGGAGTAAGCAAACGCTTGACCGCATTAGCTGTTTTCCCTCTCATTTTGTTTATGGCTACTTCGTCAACATCTAATTGTTGAAAATTCGGTTGATAATTTTGTGTTTTTTGTGTTTGCATTTTTTTCCTATTTTCTAACTTGTTTATTTGAAAACTCGTGAAAGAAATAAATTGTCAATATTATAAGATTAATTACATTTTTTAACAATTGCAAGTTAAATGCGTTCGATTTATAGTAAAGTAGGGTGGGATTGCCATCCCGCCGATACAAAACAATAAAAACGGATAAATCATATATGAGCTATCAACATGCAATAGATATTTTGACCTCTCAAGGGAGGTTTTATATAAGCTTGGGGCTTGAGAGAGTTCAAGAAATTATTGGGGTTTTAAACGAACAACGTTGTCGGGCAGGAATGCCCGACCTACTGTCGCAACTGAAATTCATTCACGTAGCAGGAACGAACGGCAAAGGCTCTGTTTGTGCGATGTTGAGCGCGATTCTCACAAAAAACTCTACAGTAGGTCGGGCTTTCCAGCCCGACGACAAAAAGTTAAAAGTTGGTCTTTTCACAAGTCCGCATGTGTTTGAATACACGGAGCGGATTAAAATTAATGATGTGGAAATCGACAAAACAATTTTTGCTCAAAAAATAATTAAAATTACGGAATTAGCACAAAAACATAATATTTATTTGACCGAGTTTGAAATTCTAACCGTCGTCGCGTTTGAATACTTCGCAGAAAACAACGTTGATGTTGTAATCTTAGAAACAGGTTTGGGCGGCAGGCTTGATTCGACAAATGTCATTGAAGGAAATATTTGTTCGATAATTACTCACATTGATTTTGACCATACGGAGCGTTTAGGAGATACGATAGAAAAAATAGCGTTTGAAAAAGCGGGAATTGTTAAAAAAAATTGCCCTGTTGTGATTAGTGAAAACAGTGCAGGGTTTGAAATTATAAAAAAAATTGCGGAAGAAAAAAACTCACCTGTCGTTCTTCCTCTCCCCCCGCGGGAGAGGACTGAGGTGAGGGGGTTCAATGTCGCCGAAGATTGCGTTTGTCATTCTTTTAACAATAAGCTTGATGACAAAGAGTTTACCCTCCAAGGCACTTATCAATCACAAAACTTGGCACTTGTTTTAAAAGCAGTGGAAATCTTAAACCAAAAAGGGTTTAATATTTCGCAGGAAAATATCGAACAGGGGTTGAAAAACGTCAAACATCCTTGCAGATTTGAATTTTTTGAGGATGAGAATATTTTAGTCGACGGGGCGCATAACCCTAACGGAACAAAGGTTTTGAAAGAAAGTCTTGACATTTATTTCCCAAATCAAAGGGTTAATTTTATTTTCGGGTGCCTAAAAAATAAAAATTACCCTGAGATGATGAAAAATTTATTTACGTCAAAGGATGATATTTACTTTTTTCATTTTGATAGCCCGAATGCCTGTAGTTATGAGGAATTGGCAGAAGCTTGCGAATTCATTTCAAAACCATTTAGCGAGTATAAAAAAGATAAAAGCATATTAACCGTTATTTGCGGTTCGTTTTATATGATAAATGAAGTATCAAGATTTGTTAAGATTTTTAGTCGAGACTAGCAACTTTTTTTATTACGATTTTTCTATAAACAGCACGATTGAAAAAGAGAAAAGGAGAAATTATGCTGACAATTAACAACAATAATAATGGGAATAAACAAAGCTTTACCAGTACTTTTAGACTTAAAAATCCAAATAAATATACCAAAGAATTTATTGATGGGGCTTTAAAAGAAGGAGAAAAAATAACTGGAGGGACTTTCTTTAGTTCAGCAAGGTCACTCTTCGGAAAGACTGATGAAGCAACAAGCCTTTCCTGTCAAGAAATTACAAGAGGTGAGTTTAAAGCAAAGCGAGATGTTTTTTATACCAAAACAGAGCGACCGTTCGAACATATAGAAACACCATCAGCATCTCAAAGACAAATGCCAAGTCAGGAGGAAATGAACCAGCTATATAGGACAGCATCTCCTACTTCAAAAGAAATAAACTACAACAGCACGTTACCTTATGACAAAGTAACTGTTTCTGTTCCTGATGAAAAAGATTCTCTAATTAAAACACTTTTTGCCTCAGCAGGTATAAAATATACTGCCCAAAAATTACTAAGCGAAAAAAACATCAAATATGTACTTATTAATTCTGCTGAACTCAAAGGAAAAACTTATGGATTGGGCAGGATAATTAATCATTATCCAATCTTCGTCGAAGGGGAAATAGTCAAAGGATTTTTAAATAATGTAGCACAACCTTTTAGGATTTTAATGGCAAGAGCCGGTAGGAGCAAATCTGAAAGAACTGTAGAAAGTGAATTAGAATTAAGAGTACCTAAGATGTTAATGCCTGAGTTTAGAGCTTACTTAAAAGAAGAAGAAATTGCTGCAACGATTTCAGACAATCCTAAATATTTAAACTATGCATAATCTAATAAGGAGTTGCATTCTAAGCCATATATTTATGTATCTTAATTTTTCCCTACAACTCCGACAAGCGGTGAAGATGCGCTCGCTATTTCTTTTACAGGGATTCTTCCCGCTTCAAATGCAGCGCGTCCGGCTTTTATACCAAGATTGAATCCCATAGCCATTTTTTCGGGGTCTTGAGCAAGTGCGACAGCTGTATTCAACAAACACGCAGAAGCACCGTTCTCCATCGCAATGGCGGCGTCTGATGGTGTTCCCAACCCTGCATCCACGATTACAGGAACATTTGATTGTTCAACAATAATTTTTATATTATCAAGATTTCTTACACCTTGACCTGAACCGATAGGTGACGCTAAAGGCATAACCGTTGCACACCCGATTTCTTCAAGCCTTTTAGCGAGTATCGGATCAGCGTTTATGTAAGGCAAAACGACAAATCCTTCTTCAACAAGAATTTTCGCCGCCTCAAAAGTTGCGATAGGGTCGGGTAATAAAAATTTAGGATCGGGGATGACTTCAAGTTTAATCCAGTTATTAATACCCATTGCCCTACTCAAATGAGCTATTCTGATAGCTTCTTCCGCTGTTGCACAGCCGGCGGTATTCGGTAAAATCCAATATTTGTCCAAATTGATATGCTCCATTAATCCGACATGTCCGGGTGCTCCTATGTCCACCCTTCTTATTGCCACCGTAACAATTTCTGCACCACTTGCGCTGTGGGCTTTTTCCATTGTTTCAAAATCAGGATATTTTCCTGTACCAATCATAAATCTTGATGAAAATTCTTTGTCTGCAATTTTCCATGTCATAACAAATCCTCCTTGTTTAATATATAAAACTATTATACTCTCAAACAAAATGAAAAAAAACTGTTTTAATAAAGTTTTTTTATGCTACAATAAAAAAGTAACTTTGGAGAAATGGCCGAGTTGGCTTAAGGCGGCACCCTGCTAAGGTGTTGTGGGGAGTAATCTTCACCGAGGGTTCGAATCCCTCTTTCTCCTTTTTTTGTGCAAAAAATATATTGCAATGTAAGGGATTCGAACTATTTAACATGTTTCGGGTATAATTGTACACATAAAACCATAATGTCTGACAAATAAAATCAGAAATTTTACTCTAAATTACTTTTGCCAATATTGCACACAGAACAAAGTGTTTGTAAATTTTCAAACTCTGTTTCTCCACCTTTAGACCAAGGTTTAATATGATATAATTAATACAATAAGCGTTCGTAGCTCAACGGATAGAGCGTCGGCCTCCGAAGCCGAAGGTTGGGGGTTCGAGTCCCCCCGAGCGTATTTTTATAATCATGACCATGATAATTAATCTTAACTAAGTATTCCACTTTGTAAAAAAAAATCGTATAATATTTACATAATGTTATGTTTGTTCATAAAATAGTTGCAGTAGTATTCAAAGAGAGTGCAAATTGGCGGATAATTACGAAAATTTTGATAATCTGGAAACATCTTTCCGCAAATCTTCTGTTATTCAAGAGAGGGTTAACTTGGTATCCACGCACATGTATAAGCAGTTTTTGGATTACCAGCATGCGAATATGAACACCAACGAAACTTTTTTACGGATGATTGACGACTTGCAAGCAGTTGTAGAAACGCTTAAGCAATCCTTTTCTTCGCGAGGGATTACGACCCAAAATATTTATTTAGAAGTTGATGCTCAAAAAACAGTCGCTATTGTCAATATTCTTTGGCATAAAATAAGCTTTACTACCCGTTGTAACTACCAACCGCAGGCGTTTTTCAGAGAAAATGACGCTCCGTTGTTTTCTTGTAGGATTATGGCGATAAGAGGAAATTATCACGAATTAATGAAACCACCGATTGATGATGAGATGGGAATTCTTTTGGATAGCGAAGTCGCATCTTTGTTCGTTCCGGCAGAAAAAATACAAAATACGGTGATAACGATAAGGCATCTTGCTAACAGAGAATTTTATCTTAATCAAATGGACGCCCCAAGAGAATTTGTGCTTAAAGTCGTTGAAACAATCTGTGGAGGCGGGGTTTATCATGAGATGGGCACGAGGAAAAGTTTTAATATTTAGAATGTAAAAAGCAATATTATTTTTTGCCAATTCCGAATAATCATGCTAATATGAAACAATAAAATGTGAAGAAAAAAGGAGCAATAGGGGATGAGAACGATAAACCAAAAACCGAATAGGGCTGAAACCCAGTGTTTGCACACACACACACACACACACACACACACACACACACACATCTTTTCTTGTAAAATAGAGCTCAAGAAACTTCGCAATTATGCAAATAGAATAATACATTTATGTACTCCTAAAATATTTTCAAACACAGCCTTAAGTCAAGTAAATTTTAGGATTTTAGCACAAAAAGCGATGACATTGGCAGAAGTGGTAATTGTTATTGGTATGCTCGGACTTATTGCAGAATTAACACTCCCACCGTTAATAACCAACGTAACCCAAAACATTCTTAATACGGCATCCGCGGTATTTACAAGGAAACTGGAAGAAGCAGCGAATCAAATGAGCGTAGCGGATGAATTGACGGGATACACAACAAGCGAACAATTCGCAGATGCGTTCACAAGGTACATGAGAGTAGTTAAAAGATGTAGTTCTGCAAATCTTAACGAATGCTTTGTATCTACATTTAAAACAGCAGGCGGTCAAAATCTTACTACCTTGCGTGATTTTCAAACCAGTTCTGATTTACAAACTTTTAATAACAGTAATCCACTTATCGGATTAATTTTACTAAACGGAACAAG
>CAISJE010000223.1 GCA_903885635.1 uncultured bacterium | reverse complement strand
TCTTATGCAATATTGTCGGTACTTAGAGCGGAATTTAACGGCACAATCTCAGCAGCGAAGCATATTATACACGAAGATATATACCAAATTCACAATGCCCACGAGCGTTTGGTCCTGAAATTGGCTTGCTAAAATCTTTAGCAAGAAGGCAATTACGCAACACTTGGTGGCAGTACAAAATTAAGCATTGAAAAGGGAGCTTTATCGATTTTTACTTCACGCAATGCCTCACTATCAACAGGGATTTATACTCCTACGGTTACAACTACGACAGGGGCTGAATATAAGGGGGAAACAATCGGTGCAAATATTAGTAAGACATGCGGTCAAAACGTTTATATCTTAACTATTGGAGGACGTTTAGGGAAGCAAGATGCTTTAAGTGGAAGTGTCAATTATTCAAAAGACTCCTCAATGGGAGAACGTGTAGATTTGGGATTGGGATATAATCCTGAAAATGGAGTAAATCTAAACGCTGGTTGCTCTATTTTTAATGGGCAAAACTCTGTAAATATGGGAATAGGAGTAAATAATCCAAATGGATTGAGTCCTGGATTTAATATCACAAATAATGGTGATTATACAAGCACTGTAAGGTATAAAATGATGACTTTAGGGCTATCGAAAATTTCTCAAAATCAAGGCTTCAATTTTGGTACTAGCTTTCAGTTTTAACCCCAATCATCGTAAAACTAGGCGTGTTTTTTATTTTACCGAGTGAAGATTCGTTGTAAAACGACACATTTCCTGAGCAAACAGGGATTTTTAATTCCTCGCAACTCTTTTTTATTGCTAAAATAGTTTCTCTAAATTCATACATTGTCGGCGGGATTTCAGGGTTTGCAAAATTAAGGCAGTTTGTAATCCCTTTTGGCTGAAAACCACGCTCCGTAAGCGATTTTGACGCAGTCAAAATCGCCTCATAAACTTCTTTAAAAGGATTTTCTTGAATCACAACCGAAAAAGTGTAAATCCCTAAAAAGCAATTTTCTTCATAAATCCAAAGCGAATTGAAATTTGGTTCAGCCTTGGGGAGATTGCTTCGTTCATTCGATTTTTGAGCGTCTTTTAATTCAATGTCTTGCAATGACGAAGATGCTGGTGAAAATTGAGTCCTAGACCCAACCGTATGGTCGTACTGCTCGTAAATCTCAGGACAATTCCCGTCAACGCTCACGTAGGGTGGGATTACCATCCCACCAAGTATCCCACCGGCATTTTGCCCAAAATCCAACTCAATCTCAGGCGGAGCCACAAGCAACTCACAAGGCAAGTTCGCAAGAAGATTGCCACCATTTTTTACAACGTAATTTTTCTCCTTAATCGTATTCCCGATTATTGAATATTCCAGCTCAAATTTCGTCAAAATCCTCGCAATTTCATCAATTTTACATTCCTCAACGACAAAAAGCATCCTTTCCTGCGTTTCAGAAAGCATTATTTCAAAATCTTTTATCGACTTGTCGCCGATATGAATGTTATTTAAATCAATTTCTACTCCGCAACCGCTTTTGTAAGCGACTTCGCTTGTAGAGGACAAAATCCCCGCCGCTCCGCAATCTTGACAGGAAACAACCAATTTTTGAGAAAAAATCTCAAGGCACGCTTCAATCAATTTCTTTTTCATAAATGGATTGGCGATTTGGATTGAAATTTTATCCTCAGCTTTTTCGTCCGAAAGCTTTTTTGAAGCAAAAGCCGCACCGCCCAATCCGTCTCGCATGGTTGCAGAGCCTACCAGCATTAGCTTTAAACCATTTTTCGCGGTACTTGAGGTCAATATATCTAATTTTTTAGCCAAACCGATTGCGCTGATGTTGACAAGCGGATTTTCACTGAAACAATCATCAAGCAAAACTTCTGTTGAGACAGTCGGAATACCGATTGAGTTGCCGTAGACAGAAATCCCTTCAACTACGCCGTTTAAAATTCTATTATACTCATGTTGAGTTGAGTTCAAAGCATAATCAATTTCATGCTGTTGGGTTAGCAAACCCAACCTACTGTCTGAGATGATTTCAATCGGTTTAAATCCCTTAACAATAAGCGTTCGCCCTTTCGCCCCCCTTGCGGGGGAGAATAGAATTTCAAAATGAGGTACGAATTTTAGAAATTCTAAGAGGGGGGTAAAATACGCATGCCATTTACGAAACCCCTCACCCGACTTTCTAACGTTCGCGGGCTGCCGCTTACGTTGAAAGTCACCCTCTCCCGCAAGGGGCGAGGGGAGCGGCTCGGGATTTGAATTGTTTTTGCTACCGAATTTCAGGGAATTACACAAAGCAATCGGGCGAGCGTTCATCGCCAAAACATCTCTTATAATTCCACCAACTCCTGTTGCGGCACCGTTAAACGGCTCAACCGAACACGGATGATTGTGTGATTCCATCTTAAACAAAATCGCGTGTTCGCCTATCTCAATTCCGCCTGCATTTTCTTCGTAAAAAATCGCGTTCTCGCGCGGCAAAAGTTTTAAAAGTTCTTTGGAGTGCTTGTAGGAACAATGTTCTGAGTAAGTCGCACTGAAAAGTTGTAACTCAAAACCGTTTGGTTCTCGTCCCAATTTTTTTTTAATATGCTCGTATTCTTTTTGGGTGACTAAAGCATTAAATCTCGTTTTTAACAAATTCAAACACCTTTCTGCCGTCTGTTAAACCTAATTCTTCATAAATCGCACGTTCAGGATGCGGCATCATCCCGATTATTCTGTTTTTTCTGTCATAAATTCCCGCAATCGACATGTCAGAGCCGTTTTCGTTGTTTTGATAAGTCATCAGGATTTGTTTTTCGTCGATATTTTTACAAAAATAATTCCCCTGATGATGAGCAATCGGGAGCGAAATTTTTTCACCCTTAAAATTCAAATCGGCGACTTTTGAAATGAATTTAATATTTTGATTATCGATTAGAGCACCTGAGAGTAATTTTGCTTCACATAAAATTTGAAACCCATTACAAATTCCCACAATTAGGCTTTTACCGACAGGTAATGACTTGACCGCGGGTGATAATTTTGCAATCCTGCCTGATGAAATATGATCTCCGTAAGAAAATCCTCCGGGGATGAAAATTAAATCATATTTTTTTTTAATCTTGTCGTTATGCCAAATATATTCAACATCCCAGCCAAAAAATTCGCAAGCACGTTTTGTGTCGAGCTCGCAATTTGTTCCTAAAAATACAATTATCCCGACTTTTAATTTACTCATAAACTTCTTCTAACGCCTTAATCTCGTATATTTCAATAACCTCGTTTGATAAAATTTCGCCCGCAATTTTTTCGACTGTATGAAGTGCCTCGATTTCGTTATTTGCTTCAAATTTGAGCAAATAATAACTACCGACATTGCAAGACAAATTTTCTATCCCGATAAAGCTTTCAATAGCACGCTTTAAGGTCAAGCCTTTAATATCCTTGATAGTAGGTTTCATTTTTACGATAATTTTTGCACTGAATTTTTTCATATATTCATTTTAACACGGAATTGAGAAGAATTTAAGACTGAGGCTGTGGAAAAATTGGAAATTTTTCTTACGCCTCCTCAGTCCAGTAAAAGCAAACCCGCTCTGTCACCAAGGCCGTGCTTGGCTTTTACCTCCTTCGCGGAGGACACGAAAAATTCTCAAAATTGTATATTTTGGAATTTTTCGTGTCCTCACTTTAAATCTAACATTTTTGTATTATTATAATGTTATGCAATACAAAGACTATTATGATATTTTGGGCGTAAAACGTGAAGCTACGGGGGCGGAAATTAAATCGGCTTACCGTAAACTTGCACGCAAAGTCCACCCTGATGTAAACAAAACAAAAGATTCAGAACAAAAGTTCAAAGATTTGAACGAAGCGTATGAAGTTTTATCTGATAAAACAAAACGCCAAAGATACGACAGCTTGGGTGCAAACTGGCAAGGCGGGTCGGATTTTACGCCACCTCCGGGGTATGAGAATTTTAACTTTAACCAACGTGGTGGAGGGCAAAGCTTCGGGTTTGACGATTTAGGCGGATTTTCAGATTTCTTCAGTTCGCTTTTTGGTGATATGGGTGCAGGACATACGTCCCAAAGAGGTTCACGCCAAGGTTTCAACTTCGGGCAATCGCCTAAACATGCTCCTCAACCGCCGTCAACGGATTTGGATATAACCCAAAACCTGAACGTCAGTGCAAAAGATTTGTTTAATAAAAAACCAATCCCAGTTAGGTTTAAAATCATGGAAAAATGTCCGCATTGTCCACAGGGTGGAGGTTTCTGTGCCCATTGTGGCGGAACTGGAATAATTTCTGAGCAAAAATCGGTTAATGTAAAACTTCCGATTGAGGTTAAAGAAGGTCAAAAAATAAGGTTAAAAGGCGAAGGTAAAACGGATAATCGAGGTCATAAGGGCGATTTATACCTAAAAATCAATCTAAAAGATTTAGAATACCAAATCGACGGAGTAAACTTGACCAAAGAAGTCGAAGTTACGCCGGCACAAGCAGTTTTGGGCTGTAAAAAAGATATAAAAACCCTCCATGGGAACATCGGGATAAAAATTCCGGCTGGAACATCTTCGGGCACCTTAAGGTTAAAATCGCTTGGGTTGCCAAAAAAAGAAGGCGGTTATGGTGATTTAAACGCAAAAATAAAAATAGTTATCCCCAAAAAATTATCCGATAAAGAAATTGATTTATACAAAAAATTGGCAGATTTGGAGTAGAGTCCAAGCTTTTTACTTTATTAAGCTATTTTGTCTCAATAATAATCTTTAAATAAAATAAAATAAACTTCCCCAATACACTTATATTGCGGAATTGGCAGGGCAAAAATATATAAACACCTCAAAGCTAATAGCCGTACACTCCTCGCCCCTTCAGGCTGTGTAAGAACTTTTAAAAACACCAAAAAAATGTAACACAAAATCTTGAAGTTGAAGATTAATAGAGTCAATGGCTTTTCCTATGCCATTGACTCTATTAATCTCTATTCCTATTTCCGTTATCGCCCTTTTCATGTTATACGCTAATGCACTTAATCCTATTTCTGTATTAACCTTTCGTATCACCTTCATTAGCATATAATAGTGTCCCATACTTCGCTTTATTATCCCAAATACAGGCTCCACTGTACTCTGTCGCTTTTTGTATTTCTCCTTCTCCCTTAACATCCTGCTTTCCATTTCTTCTAATAACTCTTCTTTTTCCCAACGCTTTATTG
>CAISJE010000222.1 GCA_903885635.1 uncultured bacterium | reverse complement strand
TTTTAAACGCCATATCTATATTCATCTCATCCTCCATAAAATTAAACAATACATCTGTATTCTTTAATTTTAAAAGAAATAAGCTTGATTATCATACTTTAGATAGGTTATTTTTATTCTATTTCGCAATATGTCTAATGTTATACAGTTATACAAAAAGTCTAAAAAATATTTTTGTTAGTTTTTAAGTTTCCCGACGGTGAATCGTTACAATTTTTAATATTTGCAAACGTTCGAAAATTCTGTCAGGTTTTTATTATACCCTTTAAAAAAATAAAATCAACAATTTCTTTTATTGAATAGCAATCCTCGATTAGTAAAAATTCTAAACCTGTTTTTTCTTTCACATAGTCCAAATTTTTTCCGTCCAAAAAATCCTGAGTAAAAGGTCGAAGCATAACAGAGGGTAGAACAACAATTGGTTGAGTAGTTGAATACTTGAGTTGGACAGTTATTGCGTTGATTAAGTCGTCAGAAGTGATAAGCCCCGCGACGGAAATGCCATCACCCCAATAAGTCGATTTCACAGCAATCACATCTGATTTTAAGTTCTTTATCTTGTTTAATGATTCTGAAATTTCGTCAATTACCGGTTTTGCAAGTAAAGAGGTCGCAAAAAGAAGTTTACAAGGTGCGCTCAGGCTTTTCGGCAAAACTTTTTTGTGGGTTTTAAAATCATTAAGCAAAAGCCTGAGCGCACCTACTCCATCTTCAAGCTGCGAAAAATTTCCGTAATATTTTTTGGGCGGGATAGCAATTTCGGCGAGCGCAAAAAATTCGTCCGAACAGCATGCGATATTTTTTTTATTGTTAAATTCGTTAACAATTTCAATTGTTTCTTGAGCGATTTCTTTTGTTACGGGATACAATTCACCCTTTTGAAACTTGGTTATGCCGACTGGCACAATCGCAATAGAGAGAATATTTTTAAGTTTTCTAAAATCGTTTAACGTTCGTCTCAATTCTTCGCCATCATTGTATTTTGGGCAGAGTACAATTTGCAAGTGAACAGGGATTTTGAGTTTTTCAAGCCATTTTAAATGCTCAAAAATTTTTCCGGCGTGCGGATTTTTTAGCATTTTAACTCTCAATTCAGGATTGGTCGTGTGTACTGAAATATAAAAAGGTCCAAGTCCAAGAGTTTCAATACGTTTTTTATCGCTTGAGGTAAGGTTGGTTAAAGTTACATAAGTTCCTTGAAGATAAGAAAGCCTGTAATCGTCGTCTTTTATGTATAAGGTTTCTCGCAAGCCTTTTGGTTGCTGATCCACAAAACAAAAAACGCATTTATTCAGGCAAGGTTTAATTTTATCAAATACGGCACTTTCAAAAATTATGCCCAAGTCTTCATCATAATCTTTTTCGAGTTCAATAACTTCAATTTCGCCGTTTAGTTTTTTAACTTCAATGGTCAAAATTTCGCTTTTACACAAGAATTTATAATCGATTAAATCGGTCATTTTTTGCTCATCAATCGATACTATTTCGTCCCCCGATTGAATTTCTAACTCTTCAGCTATTGAATTTTTTTCTATCTTACTAACTATTGCGGCCATTATCTTTTTCTAAATTTTCAAGGAGAGTAACTAAATTTTTGTATTCGACAATTGTGTTATCTAAAATCATTTTTTGATAAAAAGTAAGTGATTTTTGGTTACTCAAAGTATTTTCGGCGGTGAATTTGTGTTCTTGAGCTTTCGATTTAAGTTGAAAAAATAATTTTGCACGTTCATCTTTTTCAATATAGGATGAACAGGAGATTTTTATCCCGACGGTTGAATGGAATTGCAGAGGATTATCCGAAATCTTTTCCAACACTAATTTTCTCAATTCTTCCTTACCTTCCTGAGTGATTGAATAAAACCCCGAGAGTTTGCCTCCGTCTGACATCGCTTTTCTTGAACGGATAAAATTTGCTTTTTCAAGACGAGTTAGTGCGGGTTTTATGGCACCGAAGCTCGGTTTGGTAAAAGTAGAAAAATGCCCTAATATCTGCTTTAAAACAGCATACATTGTCATTTCTCGTTCGGATAAAACGTATAGGATTAACAATTCAATCATTTTTAAATAATAGCATAAATAAACAACTTATTTTACATATTTTATATTTGGTTTATAATTTTACTGTTACAGGAAATATGGATGTTAATGTTGATAACCATAGAAAAAGAAAATATAGCTGAAATAGTCAAAACTACTGATTTACAACATATTGCGATAATTATGGACGGAAACCGTCGTTGGGCAAATGAGAAAAATCTTTTATCGGCTGTCGGACATAAAAAAGGCGTCGACTCCTTAAAGGCGGCTGTAAAATCCTGTCATAAATTCGGGATTAAATATTTGACTGTTTATGCATTTTCCACCGAAAATTGGAACAGAAATCCTGAAGAAGTTAATTTTTTGATGGAGCTTTTGGCTCTTACTATCAAAAATGAGTTGAAAGAATTGCACGAAAATCAGGTAGTTATTAATTTTATCGGGGATTTGACAAAATTAAATAAAAAATTGCAAAAAATACTCTCAGAAGCAGTTAATAAAACAAAAGATAATTCAGGTGTAAATCTTCAAATAGCTTTTAATTACGGCTCAAGAGACGAATTAGTCAACGCTGTTAAAAATATTTCTCAAAAAGTTTTAAATAAAGAGCTTTCTCTTGAGGAGGTATCAGAAGAAGTAATTTCTAATGAACTTTATACAAAGAATATTCCTGATCCGGACTTGTTAATCAGAACCGGTGGTGAAATGAGGGTTTCGAATTATCTGCTTTGGCAGATTGCGTACTCAGAAATCCTGATTACGGCTCAATATTGGCCTGATTTTGATGAAACATCTATGGCTGAAGCGATTATAGAATTTAACCGTCGCCAACGTCGCTACGGAACTTGAATTTACGCTTTTAATTAATCGAAAGGAGCCTTAATGAATAATATTGATAACACATTTAATTATATTTTCGTAGCTGTTTTTTTTGTAATTTCGCTTTGGGGAACATATGTTTTGACCAAAGCCAATAAAAATGATGACAAACATAAAAATAATCTAAAATGCTCAAAATAGTCCTAGCCACGTCAAATCCGCATAAAATCGAAGAAATTAACGCTATAACCGAGGGGCTTGGGGTTGAATTTGTGTTGCCGCCCAAAGATTTTGACCCGATTGAAACAGGTCAAACTTTTGAGGAAAATGCTTTTATAAAGGCTCAAGAAGCGAATAGATTAACTAATTTGCCTGCGCTCGCCGATGATTCGGGGCTTTGCGTGGATGCTTTGCATGGTGAGCCCGGTATCCATTCAGCAAGATACGCAGATAGTCCACAAAGCAGGATTATAAAACTTTTGGATGCACTAAAAGATGTTCAGCTTGGAAAACGCGGTGCGAAATTTGTCTGCGCAATGGTGCTTTTGGATAAAGATGGCGAGGTTATATTTTCAGGTAGAGGCGAATGTTTTGGACAAATAGGATTTGAGCCTAAAGGTGAAAACGGCTTCGGCTATGACCCGATTTTTGTGGTAAACAACGACACAAAAACAATGGCAGAACTTCTTGAGAATGAAAAAAATAAAATTTCACACAGAGCTTTAGCGTTGAACAAAGTTATCGATTTTTTAAGCGTTTATAAAAAATAATAATCTTATTGATTGATTTTTCATAAAATACTTGATTTTAAGTATTTTTGTAGGATAATTTAATTGTGAAAAAAATCACGGCTACGGAACGAGGAAGTAAAAAGGGAAAAGGAAGAAGTAAAAAGGGAAAAGTAGGCGAGAACTGCAAAACTTTTCAACTTTTCAACTAAAAACAAAGAATAGCTAACAAGGAGAAAATAAAATGACTACTCAAAGCGCGAGTAAAATCGATTTTTCAAAAATCGACGAGATTATACAATCTTATGGTGCTAAAAAGTCTAACTTGATTGCGATTTTGCAAAAAGTTCAAGAGACTTTTAGATATTTACCTGAAGATGCAATGATTTATATCGGCACGAAGATAGATGGGCTTTCACCGGCTACAGTCTACGGTGTAGCGACTTTTTATGCACAATTTTCATTGGAGCCTAAGGGCAAATATGAAATAAAGGTTTGTGACGGTACGGCATGTCATGTGCGTGGCTCAATGCCTGTTTTAAACGCCATAAAGGCAAGGTTAAATATAAAATCAGGTCAACTGACAACAGATGACGGCTTGTTTTCACTTGAAACGGTAAGTTGCCTTGGAGCTTGCGGACTTGCTCCGGTTGTAGTTATTAATGAGAAAGTGTATCCTCAAATGACTTCTGATGCTGTAAAACTAATACTAGATACGATTTTTCAGGAGGAGGCATAGATGAATATTGATATAAAATTAGAACAAGAAAATGCTAAAAAACATATAGAAGCTCAAGGATTGAGAGTTTTGGTTTGTGCGGGTACAGGTTGTGTTGCAAACGGCTCTTTGAAGGTTATTGAAAAGTTTAAAGAATTAGGTGCGGATGTTTCTACACTTAGCGATCATGACAAGGTAACAATTGTTCCGACAGGGTGTCATGGGTTTTGCGAACAGGGCGTTTTGGTTATTATTCCCGATAAGGATATTACATACGTGAGAGTAAAAGAATCTGATGTCGAAGAAATTTTTGAAAGCCACATTAAAAACAACACGCCTGTTGAAAGACTTCTCTACACTGACCCACATACAAATCAGCATGTGCATAAGAACGAGGATATAAATTTTTACGCAAAACAGACAAGAACAGCATTGGCAAACTGCGGTCATATTAATGCAGAATCTTTGGAAGAAGCAATTTCTGTAAGGGGTTATGAGGCTTTGTCCAAAGTTTTGTCCGAAAACAATCCTGATGCGGTTATAAAAGAAATTGAAACTTCAGGGCTTCGAGGTCGTGGCGGCGGGGGATTCCCGACAGGTCGCAAATGGCGTTTTACCGCAGCAAACAAAGGTGAAAAAAGCTATGTTGTTTGTAACGGTGACGAAGGCGATCCCGGTGCGTTTATGGACAGAAGCGTTATGGAAGGCGACCCTCACAAATTGCTCGAAGGCATGGCGATTGCAGCGTTTGCAATCGGTGCAGATGAAGGATATATTTATGTTAGAGCTGAATATCCACTTGCGATTAAACGTTTAAGAAAAGCGATTGCGGATGCTGAAGCGGCAGGTTATTTAGGCAAAAAAATTATGGGAACTGATTTTAATTTCGAATTACATATCAAAGAGGGCGCAGGAGCTTTCGTTTGCGGTGAAGAAACAGCACTTATTGCATCTATCGAGGGTGAAAGAGGAATGCCGAGATCAAAACCGCCGTTCCCTGCCAATAAAGGACTTTTTGGACGTCCGACGTTGATTAATAATGTTGAAACACTTGCAAACGTTCCTGTTATTTTGTTGAACGGTTCTCAATGGTTCAGTTCTTTCGGTACTGAAACTTCGAAAGGTACAAAAACTTTTGCGCTTACGGGTGAAGTTAACAATACTGGGCTTATTGAAGTTCCGATGGGAACTACTTTGAGAAAAATAGTTTTTGATATCGGAGGCGGTATCAGGGGCGGTAAAAAATTTAAGGCTGTTCAAATCGGCGGGCCTTCAGGTGGTTGTTTAACAGAAGAACATCTCGATATGCCTATGGATTACGATAATTTGATAAAAGCCGGTGCGATGGTAGGTTCAGGCGGACTTGTTGTTATGAACGAAGATACTTGCATCGTCGAAATTGCAAGATTTTTTATGAATTTTACTCAACACGAATCTTGCGGAAAATGCGTTCCTTGTCGCGAGGGTACTAAGCAAATGCTTAAAATTCTTGAAAAAATCGTTGCAGGTAAGGGCGAAATGGAAGATTTGGACATATTGGAAGAACTTGCGATTGCCGTAAAAGACGGTTCACTCTGCGGGCTTGGTAAAACAGCCCCTAACCCTGTACTTTCGACCTTGAAATATTTCAGGGATGAATATATTGCACATATTAAAGATAAAAAATGTCCTGCCGGTGTTTGTACGGCGATGAAAAAGATTGTTATTAAGGAGGACTTGTGTAAGGGTTGTACAAAATGTGCGAGAATTTGCCCTGTCGCTGCAATAAGCGGGACAGTTAAAAATCCTCACGTGATAGATCAATCAAAATGTATTAAATGTGAGGCTTGCGTAAGCGCATGCCCGTTTAAAGCGATAGTCAAGGAGTGACGTCCACACCCCTCCCTTGCGGAGGGGTCAAAATCTCTGATTTCGGGGGAGGGTATTTAAGAAATGCCACATAAGCAAATAAAACCTGAAATAAAAGAACTTGCAAGAAATATGCGTAATGAACCAACAAAGGCGGAGTATATTTTATGGACAAGAGTCTTAAGACAAAAACGATTTGGGTATATATTCAGAAGACAATTTGTCATTGACAATAAATACATAGCAGATTTTATTTGTTTAGAAAAAAGATTAATCATAGAGCTTGATGGCGGACAGCACTGTGGTGATGAGAATGACAAAATCAGAGATAAATATTTAAAATCGCAAAATTTTAAAGTATTAAGGTTATGGAACAATGAAATTTTAAATAATTTGGAAGGCGTTTACACAAAGATATTATATGAACTGGAAGCACCCTCCCCCGAAATCAGAGATTTCGACCCCTCCGCAAGGGAGGGGGAACGCCACGCAACAACAGGATTTAAATACTACGATTGAATTTACATTATACTTACAAGGAGAAAATAAGAAAATGACAGAAGATAAAAAAACATTATTTATTGACGGTAAAGAAGTTGAATTCACAGATGAAGCCAATGTTCTAGAAGTAATCAGAAAGGCAGGACTTAATGTTCCGACTTTTTGTTACCGTCCCGATTTAACACAATACGGCTCTTGCAGAATGTGTGTTGTCGAAATAGAAGGAAGAGGAATTCAATCCTCTTGTACAATGCCTCCTGAGGCAGGTTTAAAAATCCATTTAAATACAGAAAAAACAAGAAGAATAAGAAAAACCGTGCTTGAATTATTGCTTGCCAATCATGACAGAGAATGTACGACGTGTGACAAATCAGGTCATTGCGAGTTGCAAAAATATTGCGAAGAATATGGGATTAGGGATATTAAATTTCCGACCCTTAAAAAAGAGGATTTTTTGCCGTTAGACACTTCTAATCCTTCAATTATTAGAGATCCCAACAAATGTATTCTTTGCGGAGCTTGTGTTAGAGCTTGTACAGAGTTTCAAGGTCATTCAATTTTGGGATTTGCGAACAGAGGTTCAAAAACTCTTGTTCAGCCGATGGCAGGTCGTGATTTTTCGAAAACCGATTGTATTTATTGCGGACAGTGCCAAGCAGTTTGTCCGACAGGTGCTTTGACAATAGTTTCTGATGTAGACAATGTTTGGAAAGATATTACGAATAAAGATAAAAAAGTTGTGGCGCAAATAGCTCCGTCAATAAGAGTTGCTCTCGGCGAGATGTTCGGGCTTGAACCCGGCAAAAACACTATCGGTCTAATTACTGCTGCTTTAAGAAAAATCGGATTTGATTTGGTTTTTGATACCAATTTTGCTGCAGATTTGACGATTATGGAAGAAGCTAACGAGTTTGTTGACAGATTGAAATCAGGTGAAAATTTACCGATATTTACCTCTTGTTGTCCTGCTTGGGTTAAATATATTGAGCAGTCGCGTCCAACATTTTTGAAGAATTTATCCACATGTAAATCACCTTTATCAATGCTTTCGCCTGTTCTAAAAGAATTATTGCCTAAATATTTTGAAGGTTATACAAAAGAAAATCTTTCAGTTGTTTCAATAATGCCTTGTACAGCGAAAAAAGTTGAAATTAACAGATGCCAGCTTGGAATCTGCGGGGTGCAGGATACCGATTTTGTTTTGACAACTCAAGAATTAGGCCGAATGATTAAGGAAGCGGGGATTGATTTTAAGAATTTGCCTCCTGAAACTGCGGATTCACCGTTTGGTCAATATTCGGGTGCCGGAACAATCTTCGGTGCATCAGGCGGGGTGGCTGAGGCTGCTGCGAGAACTGCGTATGAAGTTGTAACCAGCAAAGAGCTTAAAGATGTTGACATCGTTCAGTTTAGAGGGACATCGGATAGAAGTAAAACTATTGAACTTGATTTGAATGGGACAAAAGTTACTGTAAGAGTTGTTTCGACAATATTAGAAGCTGAAAAAGCTCTTAGCGAAATTGAAAGTGGTACAGCGAATTTTCAAATGCTTGAAGTTATGGCATGCCCTGGCGGATGTATAAACGGTGGCGGTCAACCTTATAGCTATAATGATACGACAATCAAAGCGAAGCGTGCTGCAGGATTATATAAAGAAGACAAGGGACTTCCTGTCAGAAAGTCTCATGAGAATCCTGATATTAAGAAGCTTTATGCCGAATTCTTAAAACAACCCGGTTCTCATAAGGCCCATGAATTGTTACATACAACTTATGAAGACTTGTTCAAAGGCTCTTATAGGGATTTAAAGTAGTTAAACAGAATAGTTAAATAATTGAATAGTTTCGAAAAGTTTTTTTGATAGCAAAAAAACTTTTCGACTATTCAACTTTTCGACTTGTCTCTCACCAATCCCTCCTTGTGAATAAGTTTTGTAAGAATTATTTAAAATCCCCTACCGCGGGCTTGATTTTAATTGTTACGAGTGGTATCATTTGAGGTTGTTGCAGGATATTTATTATTAGGAGTAACATGAAAATAACAAAACCAACAGAAGCAAAAGAGCGTATAGTGCTTGCGTTAGACGTCGATGATTTGGACGAAGCAGAGAACTTAGTTGTTGAATTAAAAGATTATGTGGGTTTTTTCAAAATAGGTTTGCAACTATTCACAAGTTATGGATTTAATGCTATTAAAATGATAAGGGATAATGGTGGGAAAGTCTATTGTGACTTAAAATTCCATGATATTCCAAATACGGTTTCACATGCTTGTTCCAATTTGATTAAACATAATATAAATTTTTTCAACTTGCATTTGCAGGGTGGTTCAAAAATGGTTTCTCAAGTTGTTAAAACAGCTAAAGAAACATCCAAGGCATTAGGAATAGAGCCTCCTACCATTTTGGGAGTAAGTCTTTTATCAAGCTTTGGACAAAGAACATTGACGGAGGAGCTTGGTGTTGAGAAAAATATAGCAGATTATATAATGCAATTAACTAAAATTGCTAAAGATAACGGCTTAGACGGGATTGTAGCAGGGGCTTCCGAGGCAAAAAAAATAAGACATGAATTTGGCGAAGATTTTATAATTTTGTGCCCAGCCACCAGACCGACATGGGCAGCGGTTAATGACCAAGTCAGAGTCGATACTCCAACCGAGGCAATAAAGGCGGGGGTTGATTTTCTTGTTATAGGAAGACCGATTACGGAGGCGAAGGATAAAGTCGCAGCAGCAAAGTTAATTATAGACGAAATTAATTCGGCTCTAAGCGATTAAAAAATTAAATGATTGACCTTACAGGAAAAAAGGAGAAAAAAATGATTATTGGTATTCCAACAGAAATTAAAAATTGGGAAAACAGAGTTTCATTAACTCCCTCAGGCGCAAAAACTCTTGTAGAACAAGGACACACTGTGTATATTCAGTCTGAAGCCGGCTTAGGCAGCGGGTTTACGGATGAAGAATATGTTGCTGTCGGTGCCAAACTTCTTACTAATATTGAAGAAGTTTATAAAAAATCTGATATGATTATAAAAGTAAAAGAACCGCAAGAAAGTGAATATCAGCTATTTAAAGAAGGTCAATTGCTTTTCACTTACTTGCATTTAGCAGTTGAACCCAAATTAACAAAAGCACTTTTGAAACATAAAGTTAACAGTATTGCTTATGAAACAATTCAGACAAAAAGGGGCGAATTGCCTCTTTTAACTCCGATGAGTGAAATCGCAGGGAGAATGGCGGTGCAGATTGGCGCAGCTTACCTTGAAAAACCACATGGTGGGCGAGGAGTCCTTTTGGGTGGGGTTCCGGGGGTTATGCCGGCAGATGTTATTATAATTGGTGCAGGTACGGTAGGATTGAACGCAACTAAGATTGCTTATGGTATGGGCGCAAATGTAACTGTTCTTGATGTAAATTTGAATAAATTAAGATATTTTGATGATATTTTCCACGGTAAAGTAAGAACTTTGATGTCAACCGCTTCCAATATTGAACTTTGTGCGACGTATGCCGATTTATTGATTGGTGCCGTATTGATACCGGGTGCGAAAGCGCCACATTTAGTTAGCGAGGCAATGGTTAAGAAAATGAAAAAAGGTTCCGTAATAGTTGATGTTGCGATTGATCAGGGTGGAATTGTCGAGACTATGGATAGAGTTACGACGCATGAAAATCCTGTTTTTGAAAAACATGGCGTTATGCACTATTCTGTGGCAAATATTCCGGGTGCAGTTGCGAGAACCTCAACAATCGCACTTACGAACGCGACCTTACCTTACGCGGTTAGGTTGGCAAACAAGGGATTTACCAAAGCGGTTAAATCATGTGAAGAACTTGCAAAAGGCGTAAGCACGTGCCATGGGCATTTGGTATCAGAACCGGTTGCAGAAGCTCTTAAACTTGAACATACAGAATTATCATTGATAATCGGATTTTAAAAATGCAAAAAGAGTGGATAATAACCAAAAATAAGAAATCTAATTCAGCACCACTTGTCGAAAGACTTTTGGCAACGCGTGGAATTAGTAAACCTGATGAGGTTAAAGAATTTTTAAATCCGCTAGAAATAAAACTTACTCATCCGAACGCTTTTTCTGATATGCAAAAAGCCGTGGAACGGATTTCTAAAGCGATTGACGAACAACAAAACATTCTTATATACGGTGATTTTGATGCGGACGGAGTAACTTCTACTTCTTTATTGTTGAGAACTTTCAGAAAATTGGGTGCAAGTGTTGATTATTTTATCCCTGACAGGGAAAAAGACGGACACGGACTTAACACCAAAGCGTTAGTAAAATTGATGGCTACAAAAAGACCTAAAGTAATTGTTACGGTTGATTGTGCGACAAGCGATGTTGAACAGGTTCAATTTATGAACAGTTTTAAAATTGATGTAATAATCACTGACCATCACGAGGCTCCCGAAGTTTTGCCGCCTGCATTTTCGATAATTAATCCTAAAGCTCAAAATGCCTTGGATGAAAAACTTTCGGCTAAAGAAATTGAACACTTAACCTCGCTTGCAGGAGTTGGAGTAGCTTTCAAGTTGGCTCAGGCACTTTTGGAACATTATCAAAAAATGGATTTTATTCCTGATATTTTGCCATACGTTACTGTTGGAACAGTATCGGATGTAGTACCTTTAATCGGCGAAAATAGGTATTTTGTAACTAGGGGCTTGCAATTAATTGCAAGTGAAAAACACTGGGGATTAAAAAAACTTCTGGAAAGTGCGGGGTATAATTTAGAACAGGGGATTACGTCTGAACAGATTGCATTTGGTGTTGCTCCGAGAATTAACGCGTCAGGAAGGCTTGACACTGTCGACGATGCGATAAAAGTGCTTACTTCTGACAATAAACAAGAGATTGAGATGTCGATTATTTCTTTGAATAATTTCAATAAGGTTAGGCAAGAGCTTTGCGAGAGTATTTTTCTCGAGGCAGAAGAAATGCTTAAAAATGATGAAAATAACAATAATGCGATTATTCTATTCAATCCGAAATGGCATATCGGGATTATCGGGATTGTCGCCTCAAAATTGGTGGAAAAATATTACAAACCTGTATTTTTGATGACCTACAGCGAGGAAACCAAGCAGGTTAGATGTTCTTCAAGAAGTGTTGAGGGGGTTAATGTCTATGATGTTTTATCAGCAAATTCGGAATTATTTGACGGATTTGGCGGACATGCAATGGCTGGCGGACTTTCGTTTAATGCCGAAAAGGTAACATTTGAAGATGTGAAAAAAGCTCTTAATTCAACAATTGACGAACTGTTGGATGGGGTAAAGCTTCTGCCGATTTTGAAAGTTGATTTACAGCTTGAGCCTAACGAAGTTGATGGGAATTTGATTTCTGATATTGAACGTTTACAACCGTTTGGAGCGGCAAATCCCAATCCTGTTTTTGTTTTAAACAATCTTACTTTACTTCAAAAAAAGTTGATGGGGTCTAATAAAACTCACCTTAAATTGGTGGTGCAAGATTCTCAAAATAACACTTACGATTGTATTTGGTGGTCAAAGGGCGACATTTCGCTTACTTCGGGAGATGTTCTTGATATTGCTTTTTGCCCTCAAGTAAATACTTTTAATGGTTCGACTACAATTCAACTAATTTTGCAGGATATTCATGCGGACAATTTAGAAGACGAAAATATTTCGGCTCAAGCACAATCTTCTGAAATAAAAGTTTTTGATCACCGCAAAAAAACGGATATTTTTTCAAGCGTTGAGGATTATGTCAGAACTTCTAATTTGGACATAGCTGTCTTTGCTGAAGAAAAGGTGGTTTTAGATAGGTTAAAATCCTATAAAGTTTTGACGGACAAGATTTTCAACCGCCAAAGCATGCGAAAAGTGGATGCAATAATGTTTTTTGATTACCCTGCCAGTCAGGAACTTTTTGATGAGATTGTAAAAAAGACTTCGCCTAAGTTTTTACATTTCATGAATTATGAAGTAAAAAAAATAGATGAAAAGGAATTTTTAAAAACTTTTTCGGGGATGCTAAAATTTTCTTATAACAATAAAAATGGTAAATTTAACATTGATAGAAGTGCTTCGTTTTTGGCACAAACAAAAGATACGATTGTTGAATTACTGAATGTTTTTGCCGAAAGTGAAATAATTAAGGTTAGTGAAAAAGGAACAAGCGAGTATAAGATTGAATTTTTATCAAACGGCGATATCTCGAAAGTCTTACACACAAATTCTTACAAGGAATTTGTTAAACATGCTACAAATTCAAAAGAGTACAAAACTTCGCTTTTTGAAAAAGAATTAAACGGTATAATTTAGGGTTGTACCTGTAATTAAAACTCGCCAAGATTGTTCAATATATTTATAGGCAATTTTTTATCTTCAGCTGTTTTATAAAAAATAGTTAGATTAGTAGTGTGCAAAAATAGGATTTTTTATAAATGTTCATAACCCCGTATTTTCAAAAAAATATTGCTATAAAAGCTCGTTCTGAAGACCCCAAAAACCGCGAGGGGATTTTTTATCCTCAACTCAGGGCTACCATTCCTGATAATCAAAAATCCGTAAGTTTTACCAGTCTTCAATCTGCTCTTAAGTATATAGAAGAAGCTAGGGCTAATAACCCTATTAAGGAATATGAGAACTTTGTCCGTTTAAAAGAACTGGACCTTGATAAAATAAAAGATATTTGTGAAGGCTTATCTACTTTTAAAGGTTGGACTGCAAAGGTTTTGGAGTTAATAACAACTAGTTTTGAAGGCATAATGCTACAAATAGGATGTATTCATCAGTGTTCGCATTGCGGAGTAGATTCTCCTAATAAATTGATAACAATGAAATGGGATAATTTTACGGTACTTACAGATGACATAGCAACCCTAAAAGAAAGACTTGGTTATAACCCTTTTAGGCGTTCGTCAAATACTGTAACTTTCTTTAAAAAAAGTGAGCCTATGATGTATAAAAGCAAAGGTACAGACGGAATTACTCACAATATATTTGATGCGGCAAAATATTATTATGAAAAAACAGGAACAAGAACGAGCGTAACAACAGCGGGCTGGCCTGTTGGCAATAAAACGTCTCAAAATGCCGCCGAAAGTTTTGTTGCAAGCCCAGAATGTTTGGATAGCTTTGATATTTCAATTCATCCGTTTCATGATTATATGCAAAAAAGTATTAAATATGCACAAGCCGGAGAACATGAAGAAGCAACCTTGTGGGGAAACAAATATATCGATATGATGGCAAATGTTATAAAAAGTACAATAGGATTAAAGGACAAAATTAACAGTTACGGCATTATCCTTGAACATGACTTTTCGGCATCTAAAACTCTCGGTGTAAGCAAATTTAATGCAAAAATTTTACTTCAAGAAATTTTTGACAAATTAAAGATAGAAGGAATTGATGTTAGCTATTTTACACCCAGAAATATTGTTAACGATCATCATATTGAAACTAGAGCTATTGAGCATGTCGGCAGAGGTGCAAGCTATGTGTCTAAAGATGAACAGAAACCTCGCAGTGCTATTTTTTCAATAATGAAAAGCCCTGAAGTTGTAAGTTCTGCAACAGGAATAACTCCTGACGGAACAATTTATATCAATCCATTCACTGAGCCTGGGAGAATAAAAATGAAGCAACACCAATTACCGTTCAAACTTAACTTCCCATTCCCGACTGAAAACCACAGTAAACGCCCACCTCCACCGTTAGTTCAAATAATAGATTAAATTAAAACTCGCCCTTTGGTGCTGTCGGGGTATTGCTGATATTTGTAACAACCTTATCAATCAAGCCGTATTCAACGGCTTCTTGAGCTGACAAATAATGGTCTCTTTCCGTGTCTGCCTTAATCTTTTCGATAGATTGACCCGAATGTTCAGCCAAAAGTCCGTTAAGCATTGTTTTCATCCTTAAAATTTCTTTAGCCTCAATCTCAATATCAGTCGCCTGACCTTTCGCACCGCCTAACGGTTGGTGAATCATAATTCTCGCACTCGGAAGTGCCATTCTTTTTCCTTTTGTTCCGCCTGAAAGCAAGAACGCACCCATACTTGCCGCTTCGCCCAAACAAATCGTTGAAATATCAGCCTTTACAAGCTTCATTGTGTCATAAATCGCCATGCCTGCTGTGATAACACCCCCAGGGCTATTTATGTAAATCATAATATCTTTTTCAGGGTTTTCATTATCAAGCAACAACAATTGAGCAACGATTGAATTTGCCATTTCATCATCAATTTCTTCACCGATAAAGACAATTCTTTCTCTCAACAGTCTTGAAAAAATATCAAAAGCACGCTCGCCTTTTGAAGAAGCTTCGATTACGGTCGGAACATAGCTTAATATTTTATTGTAATCTTGTTGGTTTAAAATCGTACCTTGATTTGTCATACTTTGGACATCAAATTTGCTCATATCACTTCTCCATTATCTGCGTTTGCTGAGAATATTATACTACAAATATATTGACAAATTTTACGCTGTTTTTAATTTTCTTTCATTGCGAATTTTTTCTTTTATTGCATCTGCAACAAAACTATTTAAACTAATATTTTTTTCTTTAGATAAAACAAAAACTAAACGGTGCAAATCGGCATCAATTCTAACATTAAAACTCCCCTTAAAAGATTTTTCAGGGATTTTATTTGATGATTTGCAAGCTTGTAAGTAATCCTCAACAGACTCTTGGAACGACATTTTTAGTTCTTTTACGGATTCACCCTGATAAGAGACCAAATCTCTTATCCCTAAAATTTTTCCGTAAAAAATTTCATCTTCATCGCTATACTCGACAGAACCCAAATAATTTTTATATTCGATTGTGTTTTTCATATTAAATTTATTATAATCTATTTTTTATATAAATGCAACTATATTTAGTTGCATTTGTTTTTTATTCATACAAATATTTTGCAGTACAACCAAATCCTGTAACATAGGTATTATCAGAAGTTGAACAACTTATAAAATAGACCCCATCTCCATCAGAGCCCCATGGTTTAACTAAATTATCTTGAATTGTAAATCCAAAGGTATCTTTTCCAATCCTATTCGGTGGCTTAAATCCATTAATATCCACGGCAATCCAGCCACATTTAAAATTGCTAGAATCTGAATTAGTAAAAGAACAATCATCACTATACCATCTTATAAGAAGTAGCATTCCGTTTTTTAGTACCAGTCCAGCATCACTAATATCGACGAAAGTCCCTGTAGGAGTATTCCCATTTATATTATTGACTGTAATCCAATAGAAAAATTAATGACATCGTCTATCATTAACTTTTGTACGAAAAATATTTTGCAGGGTAGTTTTTGTTTGAAAAATATTTAAAATATGTTATAATTAATGTATGAAAAATAAAGATGAAATTATAGAAGAATTAAAAAAAATTAAGTCGGAATTAAAATCCAAATTTGACGTTGAACAAATCGGGATTTTCGGCTCTTACGTAAGAGGTGAAGAAAATGAAGACAGCGACTTGGATATTCTAATTTCATTAAACGCAAACCACCATGTCGGTTTAATAAAATTTAATTCTTTAAAGGAAATTCTTTCCAATTTATTGAATATTAAAGTTGATCTGGTGGTAAAAGACGGTATAAAACCCGCCTTGAAAAAATATATATTAAATGAGGTCGTTTATTTATGAAACGCAGTATTCGTCATTTTTTGGATGATGCTTTAGACTATTGTGGGAAAACCCAAAAATTTGTTGCCGACATCACTTACGAAGAATTTTTGGCGGATGAAAAAACTTTTTTAGCCGTAACCCGTGCCTTAGAGATTATTGGTGAAGCCCTAAAAAATATTCCAGATGAAATAAAAATAAAATTTCCTCAAGTACCTTGGCGAGAAATTATAGGATTTAGAAACACGGTTGCTCATGTCTATTTTGGAATTAATCCCAAAATAGTATGGAATACCGCCAAAGAAGATATCCCCTATTTGAAAGAACTTATTAATTTTATTGTTAAAGAATTAGATTAACTTTTGTACGAAAAATCTTTTGCAGGGTAGTTTTTATTTTTGTTCGTGTTATGCTTGTAATATAAATTGAATAGCCCCTCCAAAATACGTCTATATTCATAAAAACTTTGGGCTGACGTAAAAAAACTTAATGTGATTTTTAAACAATGCTCTATTACATTTAAGTTTATAAAAATGTATAAGAGTATTTAAGTAAAAGAAAGAAACATTATGACACCCCAAACAATCAACCCACAAGACATTACTATGTCAACTTTAGAATGCACTCCGACGACTGATGATATCAAAATCACAGCACAAGGATTTGTAAATTTGAATTTATCAGAAAATTTATTGAAAGCATTAGCTGATATGAATTTTTCTGATCCTTCTTCAATTCAGGCAGAAGCAATTCCAAAAATTATGCAGGGCGTTGATATTATCGCGCAAGCTCCTACCGGAAGCGGAAAAACAGCGGCGTTTGCAATCCCGATTTTAGAAAAATTAGACTCAAACCCTGAAAACAGAGATGTTCAGGCGTTAGTTTTATGTCCGACCAGAGAGCTTGCAATTCAGGTTCACAGAGAGTTTGAAAAATTAACAAAATATATGGAAAATATTTCCGTAGTATCAGTTTATGGCGGACAACCAATCGACAGGCAGTTGACAGCTCTGAAGAAAAAACCGCAAATCGTTGTTGCAACACCCGGAAGGCTGATGGATCACCTTCGCCGCGGTTCAGTAAGACTCGATTTTTTAAGCATGGTCGTACTTGATGAAGCGGACGAAATGCTTGATATGGGATTTAGAGACGACATTCATACAATTTTAGAAGACACCCCGGAAAACCGTCAAACAGTTTTGTTCTCAGCAACAATGGCGAAAGATATTATTGCAATAACAAAAAAATTCCAAAAAAGCCCGATTATAGTTGATGTTATGGATAATCTTCAAAGTATTCCAGACATTGAACAGGTATATTACGAGGTTTCAGAAAAAGGCAAAGTTGAACTTTTGACAAGGCTTTTGGACTTACATAACGTTAAATTGGCACTTGTTTTTTGTAACACGAAAAGCAACGTTGACAGAGTTGTTGAAATCCTCAAAACTCGCGGATATTTTTCCGATTCACTACACGGCGATATGAATCAGTCACAGCGTGAAAAAGTTATGCGCGGATTTAGAAACGGAACAGTAGAAATCCTTGTTGCAACTGACGTTGCAGGACGAGGAATTGATGTTAAAAATATCGAAGCGGTCTTTAACTACGATTTACCAAGAGATGACGAAGATTACATCCACAGAGTCGGAAGAACAGGCAGAGCAGGCGAATCAGGCAAGGCTTTTGCGTTTATCACGAAAAATCAGGTTCAAAGCATAAGAAGAATCGAAAGAGCGAACGGCGTTTTGATTAATAAAAAAGAAGTGCCGACTTATGAAGAACTTGAATCAGCTAGGATTAACACTTACGAAGCAAAAATTAAAAACTTGATTAGTTGTGATGATTTGACGGATTATGTTAATAAAATCGAAGCGATGGTTAGTGAGGAAATGTCGTTGGTAAAAATAGCGGCTGCTTTGTTAAAATCTTCTATGAATAAAGAAAGCAAAAAAATTAGCAAGAATGTTGTTTTTGAAGATACTTTTGGGGATGACTCAGAAAGTCGTGGCAGAGGCAGAAGCCGCGGAAGAAGTGACAATAGAGGCGGCAGAAACGGTGGTGGATTTGGCGACAGAAACTCAAGAAGCGGTGGCTTTGGCGGCGGCGGTTTCGGCAGAGGCGGTGGCTCCAGAGACGGCGTGAGAGTTGAAAAACCTCAACGAGATAGTGAAAATCGTAGTGATGAAAACAGAAACGCGGAAAATCGTGATTTTAGAGCAAAAAGCTATGATAGAACGAACGAAGGTCGCAACGCAGGCTGGAAGAAAAACGACAAAATGACAGACAGAAGCAAAGAGTCAAAACCAAAAGACGAATTTTCGCTTGATAATATGATTAAATCTGTTAAGGAATTGAGCGAAGTTAAAAAAGACAGACCCGCAAAATTAGAAAAAAAATTCAATTTCGGTTCGTCAAAGCAGAATAAGGATTATAAAGGTAAAAATGGAACAGCAAGAAGTAAAAAGTAGGTCTGAGTTTTCGGACTGATTGCATAAAATTAAACCCGCTGGAATTCTTTTCCGGCGGGTTTTTGTTTTTGGCGAGTAGTTGTAAAGATTTGTTATAGTAATTTAAGTTGACAACAACAATGAAATATGGTATAATAATAGCGGAGGTGAAATTATGGCATATTCTTTGGACTTGAGAAAAAGGTAATAGATTACAGAAAAACACACACTTTAGAGGAAACCTATTTAACTTTTAATATAAGCAAATCAACAATATTGGACTGGGAAACCCTGCAGAAGGAAACCGGCACCCTGAAAAAACGCCCCCTACATAGAACC
>CAISJE010000221.1 GCA_903885635.1 uncultured bacterium | reverse complement strand
AATTGGAATTCAAATTCAACAGAAGATGCAGAAAAATCCAAAAAATGACAGTTTTTTGAGATTTTTCAAGTCCGACCTTGGAAGTGCTCGCACCCATACCAGCTGCGGGATAGCCGGTGGTATGGGTGCGAGCCGGACAAGGAAGATTGCGAGAAAAATTCCTAATTTTTCCGCAAGCTCAAAGCAATTAAAAGATAGACCATTTTGTATTACGGGAAAAGAGAAAATAACAGAGCGGAATATTTTATTTTTTAGCTCAAAAAGCGAGTTCATTGAATGTTTAGGCGAATTAATTGTTCTTGCAAGTGTGTTTGATATTGATATTATCGTATTGTTTTTACCTAAAATAACCCAAGCCCATCTTGATTCTATAAATTGGCTTCAAAAAATCTGCAATAAAGATACTCAGTTTATTATTGGAGAAATAAATTTGGTTTTTCAGCCAAAAAATATTAATTAATCATAAAAAAAAGCTATGTCCTTTTTAAGGGTGGTTCATAGCTGTTGATTAGGGATATGTGTATCATTGTTTTTAAGGAGTATAGTGCTATATTATCAACATCATTTTTAAATTAAATCATACGTTTTTATGATTTAATCCTCATTGAGGCTGAGGAAAAATTTCCAATTTTTCTTACGCTTCCTCAGTCCAGTAAAAGCCAACCCGCCCTGTCACCAAGGCCGTGCTTGGCTTTTACCTCCTTCGCTTCGGATACGGAAAATTCTCAAAATTGTATATTTTGGAATTATTCCGTATCCTCATTGCTTTTTTTATTATTTTTGAGGTATAATTTTGTAAGATTATAAATGAAGGATGAAAATATGAAAGTTAATTTAGAAAAAGAACCTAACAACATTGTTAAATTAGACATTGAAGTACCTGCAAAAGACGCACTAACCGAGTACAATAAGGCGGTTAAGAAGATATCAGAGCATGTAAATATTCCCGGATTTAGAAAAGGGAAAGCCCCAAGAAATATGGTAGAACAGCATGTTGGGATAGAAAGAATTAAGCAAGAAACCTTGGAAAGATTATTGCCTAATATTTTTAAAGAAACTATTATGGAAAACAAACTGGACGTAATTTCTCAACCATATGTTGAATCGTATGATTTTGAAATAGGTCAGGATATAAAAATAGTTGCAAAGGTAGAACTTCGTCCTGAAGTAAAGCTTGGGGAATACAAAAATTTAACCGTGGAAGTAGAAGAATATGTAACGCCTAAAGACGCTTTTGATAAGGCTTTAGATGGCTTGTTGCAACGTAATGCGACTTTTAGCTTGGTTATTGACAGACCTACAAAAGAAAA
Organism: uncultured bacterium; assembly: GCA_903885635.1. Classification (GTDB taxonomy): domain Bacteria; phylum Cyanobacteriota; class Vampirovibrionia; order Gastranaerophilales; family Gastranaerophilaceae; genus CAIPUE01. The sequence continues at coordinate 7,724 of CAISJE010000221.1, read as the reverse complement.
TGATGTTGTTGTAATTGATTTCGATGGGTCTGTAAAAGGTGAAAAAATACAAGGTGGAGCTGCTCAAAATTATTCGCTTGATTTGGCAAATTCCAATTTTATTCCGGGCTTTGCAGAGCAATTGGTCGGTAAAAAATTGGATGAAGAGTTCGATATTAACGTCGAATTCCCGAAAGAATACCAAGACGCGAAGCTTGCAGGACAACTGGCAATTTTTAAAATAAAACTCAAAGAAATTAAAGAAAAAGTTTTGCCTGAACTTAATGACGAACTTGCTCAAAAAACAGGTAATTTTAAGACTGTTGAAGATTTAAAAGCCGATATACAAAAATTCCTTGATATTACAAAGGAAAAAGAAGATAGAAAAAATTCGGATAATATTATTTTTGAAAAAGTCCTTAGCGGTGTAAAAATTGATATTCAAGACTCAATGATTGAAAGAGAATCTCAATCTTTGCTTGAGGAATATAAGCAACGCCTTGCTATGCAAGGCTACAAGTGGGAAGATGTACTAAAAACCCAAAATCAGGAAAGCATTTTAACCGAGTTAAAAGGTGAAGCTGCGATAAGGATTAAAAACTCACTTGTAATCGATAAAATCGCTCAAGAAGAAAATCTTCAAATTGAGCCTGCTGATTTGGAAAGCAAGTTAAAAGAGCTTGAAACCACTTATCATATGGACAGAATGGAGATAATTAAGCAATTAAATCAAAACCAGGAAATGTTTAATGCGTTGTCTCAACAGGCTTTGAACGAAAAGGTAGTTAAGTTCTTGGCTGAAAACAACAAGGTAAGAATGGTAAACGGTAAACGGTAAACGGTGAATGGTGAATGGTGAACGGGTAGGGTGCGGATTTAACCGCACCGCTAACAATAAGCGAGATGTGCAAAACCATTCACCCTTTCAACCAAAGTATGTTATAATGTAAAAGCAGATAAAGAAAGGGAATAAAAATGAGTTTTGTACCTGTAGTAATAGAGCAATCAAGTAGAGGCGAACGTTCTTTTGATATTTTTTCAAGATTATTGCGAGAAAGAATTATTTTTTTAGGCACTCCTGTTGATGATATGGTAGCAAATTTAATTGTTGCACAAATGTTGTTATTAGACAGCGAAAACCCTGAAAAAGATATTATGTTATATATAAATAGCCCTGGTGGCAGTGTTACGGCTGGGTTTGCTATTTATGATACTATGCAGCACATAAGAGCTGATGTAAGCACAATTTGCTTAGGTCAAGCGGCGAGCATGGGCGCATTTTTGCTTTCGGCAGGGACAAAAGGGAAAAGAATGGCTTTACCTCACTCACGTGTCCTAATCCACCAACCTTTAGGCGGAGCGCAAGGTCAGGCTACTGATATTGAAATTCAGGCGGCTGAAATTATTAGAATTAAAAAATCGTTAAATGAAATTTTAGCAACAAATACGGGTCAATCTCTTAAGAAAATCGAAAAAGATACGGATAGAGACTATATAATGACTCCGGTAGAAGCACTTGAATATGGTATGATTGATAAAGTTGTTTCAAGAGAAGAAACCTTAAGAGAATCTAGCCAGAAATAATTTAATTAGGAGAAAACCATGTCAAAACATGATGACAGTAGATTGAAATGTTCTTTTTGCGGAAAAACACAGGACCAAGTAAAAAAATTAATTGCAGGTCCCGAGGTGTATATTTGTGATGAGTGCGTTGAACTTTGTAACGAAATTTTGGATGAGGAGTTTTTCGAGGGTAAGGAAAAAGACCCTAAGTCAGCAAAACCTGATGCTCCTGCTGAAAAACCTATCCCAAAACCTTCTGAAATCAAGGCACACCTTGATGAACATATTGTGGGTCAGGATGATGCTAAAAAGGTTCTCTCTGTTGCTGTGTATAATCATTATAAACGCTTGAAGCATAACAAATCCGATGATAAAAAAAATGATATTGAAATTCAAAAATCTAATATCTTGCTTGTAGGACCGACAGGGAGCGGGAAGACTTTGTTGGCTCAAACACTTGCCAAAATGTTGGATGTTCCGTTTGCGGTCGCAGATGCAACGACTTTAACCGAAGCAGGTTACGTTGGGGATGATGTTGAAAATATTTTACTTAGATTACTTCAAAGTTCCGATTATGATGCTGCTAAGGCTGAGCGTGGGATAATTTATATTGACGAAATCGACAAAATTGCCCGTAAATCTGAAAATACATCAATTACAAGAGACGTTTCAGGTGAAGGCGTTCAACAGGCACTCTTAAAAATGATTGAAGGCACCGTTGCAAATGTCCCGCCCCAAGGTGGAAGAAAACATCCTCATCAAGAATTTATCCAAATTGATACAAGCAATATTTTGTTTATTGTTGGAGGTGCGTTTGTCGGGCTTGAAAAAATCGTTGAAAGACGCGCAGGCGACAGTTCTTCTATTGGATTTGGCTCAAAAGCTCCTTCAACTCAAGCAGAAAAGGAAGCTATTTCTTCAAAAATGTTGAAAAAACTTCAGCCTGAGGATTTATTAAAATTTGGTTTAATCCCTGAATTCATCGGGCGTGTGCCTATTTATGCGGTGCTTGAGGCGTTGGATGAAAAGACTTTGAAGATGATTTTGACAGAACCAAAAAATGCCGTTTTGAAACAATATAAATGTCTTTTGGGCATGGATGGGGTTGATTTGGAATTCGAGCCTGCGGCAGTGGATTTAATTGCAGCGGATGCAATTAAGCGAAAAACCGGGGCGAGAGCTTTGCGTTCAATCGTTGAAGAGATTATGCTTGATATAATGTATGATGTTCCGTCAAAAGAGAATGTAACCCATTACACAGTTACGGCAGATATAGTAAAGAACAGAAATAACGCGGAATTAATTCAGTTACCTACAAAAAAAGAGTTATCTAACGAAGAAATAGCTTAGGCTAGCGATTTGGTTGACGAAATAAAAGGAATTCCTGAAATAATTTTAGACACAAATAAAGAAACAGCGATTAACATTCCAATGTTGGAATGTCAAAGAAGTTTGAACTTGTCAAATTTTGTTGCAATAGTAGTTTATGAGTAAATAATACAAAATGGGGGGTAAATGGATAAACATTTTGACGAAAAATATGTTAAAACTCTTTTACCAAAACGCCTAGAGAATTCTCATAAGGGAACTTTCGGGCATGTGTTAAATATTGCGGGTTCGGAGTTTTATACAGGAGCTGCTTATTTTTCCAGTGTCGCACCGTTAAAAGTCGGTTGTGGGTTAAGCACATTGGCGGCTCCTGATTTTGTGCTTAAAACTGTTTCAGCCTTAACCTCTGATGTGATTTTAAGCTCTTTAAAGATGGTAAAAGTCGGTATAAACTCGAATTATTATGACGTTGTTTCGATTGGTTGCGGACTTTCTGTTAATAAAAATACGATTAAATTTTTTGATGAATTAATTAAAGTTTTGAACAAATTAGATATGCCTGTAGTAATAGATGCGGATGGGTTAAACATTTTGAGTTTGTTAAAAATATCCAAATTGCCTATTAATACTATTTTGACACCTCATCCGAAAGAGCTTTCAAGGTTAATGAGCGTGAGTGTAGAGGATATTTTATCTCAGCCTGAATTTTGGGTAAAGAAATGCTGTGAAAAGTATAATTGCACAACTCTTTTAAAACTCCATAGGACGCTTGTTGCGGATAATGGTGAAAATTTTTATGTAAATAATACCGGGAATTCGGCATTGTCACATGGCGGAAGTGGAGATGTCTTGACTGGAATGATAAGCGGATTTTTAGCACAGGGCCTGGGTTGTTTTGAGGCGAGTATTTTGGGGGTTTATCTGCACGGAAAAACCGGTGAAATCGCAGCTGAAAAACTCAGCGAGTATTCAGTTTTAGCGTCAGATTTATTAAAATATATTCCCCAATCGATAAAAACAATTTTGTAAGCTTGATTTAAAAAGTTTATTTGATAAACTGGTTTAGTGGGTTGGATTTTCTAATCCAACAACAAATATTAATAAAATATGCGCCCGTGGCTCAGCTGGCCCGTTGAAGCTTTTTTGGAGAAAAAGTTCAACAAAAGTTAGATAAGCTCTATACAGCAGAGGGGCAAATGACAATTTAATACAACAATATGCGCCCGTGGCTCAGCTGGATAGAGCGTTCGGCTACGAACCGGAAGGTCGGGGGTTCGAATCCCTCCGGGCGTATTTAAAAACAAAGGGTTTCAGCGATTTTCGCCGAAGCCCTTTTTATTTTGTCCATATTTTGACGACTTGGTGTTTTTGTAATATCAATCAAATATAAATGGACACTTAAATCCATAATGTCTGATATAATTTGACACCTGAAACGGAAAAATTTCCGACTAAATTTTTACAAAATTGTAGTTTTTCCATTTCGCTGACACGTTTTTCCATTTCAACTGTCAAATTATAACATTTTTGAGAAAAATTTTTGCTTTCTATTTTTATCCATTTAAAAGCCGAAAGTGTTATTTTAAATGTATTTCCGACAAAGAGGGAAACATTGCTTCAATTACATAAAATGTAATTGAAGAATTACCCAAAATTCCTATGCCGATGTTATAGACGTGTCGCCAAAATGTACGATTCTGCAAGTGTTTCGCAGGAAAAACCGTCAACTTTTCAGATAAAAAATCGTCAATTCCGTTAATTTCAATTCCATATTTCTGGACAAGGCGGAACTGCCTCAATATCAAGACACAGCCTGAACTTCAGCGTTTCCCTTTCAATTACATAGCACTGGTTTTATCCATCTGGTTATATCAAACTGTATACATAACTATCAAACTAATCCGTTTTCTTTTTAGTGTTTTTAGCCCTTTCAGCCTTTTTAGAAAATTTTGCAAGAGCTTCAACCGCTGAAAGCTTTCTTTCAGTAACTGCATGAGTATATCTCATTGTTGTTCTGATATCAGCATGCCCAAGAATTTCTTGGACTACTACTAAATCAATTCCTGATGTTGCCATTCGAGTTCCAGCCGAATGTCTTAAGTCATGGAAGCGGAAATTTGTAATTTTTGCATTTTTACAAAGCCTCTTGAAAGATCTTTTCAAATCAGAGTACCTATTTTTCGTAATAGGGTTGCTGAAAACGTAATCACAGCATTTTTCTTTTTTTAAATCTTTAAATATTGGTTTCAGGTAGGAGCTTATTGGAATTTTTCTGACTTTGTTGCTTTTCGTATGTAATAAGGTTACAAAGCCATCCTTGAAATTAACGCAATCCCACTTCAAGCTGAGAATTTCACCCTTACGCATTCCAGTGTTTAATGCACAAATTATAATAGGTTTCATATAGGAATGTTCGCCAACACAGTGCTTAAGCAATACTTTTTCTTCTTTTGGGTCTAAGAAGCGTTCAATTTTGTTGTCTTCTCTGAGTTTTTTAACAACTTTGGATGATGCAGGGTTTGTGTCATAATACCAGCCGTTATCGATAGCGATATTAAACATCTTACGAATTATCTCAAGCTCTCTATTTATCGTTGTATTTGATATTGGCTTTTTTTCTTTTTTGTCTTTAAACTGGCTTTTTTGCTCTTTGCGGTATCTGTCAATAGCGTTCGGGGTTATTTCGCACAATTTTTTGTTTGAAAAATATTTTCTGAATCTATTTGCCACGCTAATACTGGATTTAGGTGAAGAATTGTTGGTATTGGCATAATCAATGTAGCAATCAACAAGCTTTGTAAAAAGCATTTCGCCTTGTCCTTCTGCTAGCTTGAATTTCCCTTGAAGTAGCTCCGCCCTGATAATTGCTTCAGCTTTTTTTGCTGATTTGAGATCTGTCGCCTCTGGAATCGCCTTGTGATACTGTCGCCCCCTGATTTGAAACTTGTAGTACCATCTTCCATTTTTGTATTGATAAACACTCATTTTTTAGTCCTTTCTTCTGTCATAATTCGGTGTACTGAAAAAGGCACATATGTCTATTATACAGGAAAAACGCTCAGAAATTAAGTACGGGAGCCAAGAAAATACCAAAGGTTAAAAAATCGCAACATTTTTATTAAGAAATGTAACAAAGAGGCGATAATAAAAAGTTCAACTTAATTATTGAGAACTTTCTACGTATATTAATAACAACGAAAGAAAAATAATCAAGGTTTAAGGTAGACTACGCAAGAAAAGAAGCCCACAAGAGGCTCTTTTAGTGTGCTCAAAACCCGATTGATATGACTACAAATTTAAAAGAGACATGGACAAAAGAATTAAAGAAAGGAGAAAAGTTGAAAAAATTAAACATTGAGACATTAAGCGTCGAAGAATTCTCGAATTTACTTGGAGTGCAAAAAAACAGCGTTTACAAATGGAACAGCAAAAATGAGCTGCCAGAGAAAATATTCAGAAAAATAGGCAGTAAGCTTATTTTTATTGCAAGCGAAGTAGAATCATGGATTTTAGAGGATAGATGTCAGTTGGTGAGGGTAGAGAAAGCCAAACCAACGAAGCACAGTAGTATTACAAACGTGGTCAAGCCACAGAAAGTGAGTCAAAATGGCTAAATTAAAAAGGTTCGGAGCTTCCAAAGAGGAAACAACCGAACCAAAAGGGGAAACAGTAGTTAGTAGTAAAAAAGGAGAAAACAAATGACAAATTTTAAGAGGGTTTATGGCTATGAACCAGAGGCGGAGCTCGATAAAACTTTATTGAGAATCAGCAATGGAAAAATGCCGAACATAGCAGTGGTATCGACTTCAGACTTGAATATACCAGTGTTGCAACATTTAGAACAATTCGCAAAGGAATTTGATTGCTTGAGCCTGATTTTGATAAGGCAACTGAATCACCTTGGGCTACATTGTAATAGTAACAGGAAAATTCAATCAAAATGTTATGATTTAAGCGATGAGTCTTCGGATGGATACATCGAATTTTACGATCAACTAGACTCGGTTTTGTCTGAATTTGATCTTATAATAACTGTCGGTGAACGTTATGACGGGAACTATTATAGTAACAGAATGCCAGTGCTTGAGTATGAAGATATGCCCGTGGTTCATTTAATAAACTGTGTTCATGAAGAAGAGCTTGAATCAGCAGATTGGGAATATGAGAATACAATTGCAATTCCTAGACTGTTTGTCGATGAAGTCGCCGAAATTAGTCCGCAAATTGATTTTGTTGATTACGAACAATATTTCAACGTATTATGTGCAAAACTCATTCAAAGTTCACTTGAAGAAATGAAAAAAGAAATAAGACAAAAAAGAAGCTGGCGAGACAGTGTTGAGCTTAGCTTAAATCTTTTTAAGCCAACAGACAAAATAATTAGGGAATCATATAGGCAGATGCAACCGATGCTCATTGGACAGTTGCCTAATATATATTAAAACTTGGCATAAGAATTCTATGAATTAAAAAACAAAAAAAACAGTAAAAACAGCCCCACAAGACCACCAGCAACTCAAGAAAAAACAGAAAAAAGTGAGTAGGTGAGCCTGCTAGTATTCAAATTAGCAGGCAAACTGAAACAAAAAAGTAGCAGATTAAAAAAAGGTGGCGAAAATGATAGATGCAATAACAGCAGAAGCAAGCTTAACTAGCTTGACTTGGTTCAATAAGGTTTTATTTGAACCGATTAAAACAGAAGTTGGTGGCAGAGCAAAAATTCTGATTAAAAGTGCAACACCTTTCAAATACAATAGAATTGAAAGGAATAGGCACATGAAAAAGACATATGAGCAATTAAATGATAAAGATAGGCATCAGATGGAATTATTAATTAATCAAGGGATGTCGTT
>CAISJE010000220.1 GCA_903885635.1 uncultured bacterium | reverse complement strand
TTTTAAACGCCATATCTATATTCATCTCATCCTCCATAAAATTAAACAATACATCTGTATTCTTTAATTTTAAAAGAAATAAGCTTGATTATCATACTTTAGATAGGTTATTTTTATTCTATTTCGCAATATGTCTAATAATTTTTATAATAATATTTATTTGTTCGATCAAAAAGTTTCAAAATTTTTGGGACAGCCAGAAAGCACAATAAGAAGTCAGATCTTGGAGGAATCTTTTGCAAAGATGCCGTTAATGAGGTCATGGATGCAAAAGTACGAAGCACGTTTGCCAAGAACATTAGATAATACACAAAAAGCAAAACAATTACTTGATGACAATACGTTTTCACAACAAGAAGTTGACACCGCATTCCAATTACTAGAAAAGGAGCGTTTACGAATTATTGACAAACAGGTTAATCGATTTAGAAGGTACTTTGACGAGCATGCTGAATTTAGATGGGATAAAAAGCATGACGCAAAAACAGATGCTATTTTGGCGAAGCAAAATGAATTAAATGGGGAACTGAGCCAAAAAATCGACCGTAGTGAATACAGTTTTTTTCACAACAACGATAGAGTCGTATATTACGGTGAATCTTCCGTTCCACACAATATATATGGAAACGATAGCGATATACCGTTTTAGTGAAAACTTGACTATGGAAATTTTTTAACCGTTCAATCTTTTCAAAACTTTTTCCTTACCCAAAATGGCAAGCACCGCGCAAATATCGGCACCTTTTACTCTGCCGGTAACAGCAGCTCTGATTGCCCACATTGTTTCTTTCGGTTTTATTGAACGTTCTTTGAGCGAAGTTCTTAATTCTTCTAAAGTATGATGAAGCGCATCTTCATCATCAAAATTCCAATTTTTAGCAAGTTCTTGAACCTCTTTTAACACTACTTGAGAAACATCTTTGTCCAAAACCTCTGACTGAACCTCAGGTTCAATCTCCACGCTTTCGCCAAAGAAATAACTAACCGCATCTGTAATATCAGAAAGAATTACCAAAGGTTCACGTGTGACTTCGACCATTCTGGTGAATTTGTTTTCGCTCAATTCAGACAAATCATACTGCCCTAAAAACGGCAACAGTTTTTGTTTTAACTCTTCTGTTGAAAGCTTTTTGATATATTGGGCATTCATCCAGTTTAATTTGTCGTATTCAAAAATTGAATTGCTCGAAGATACCTCACGAATTCTAAAATCTTGAGCTATTTCATCAACAGTTTTAATTTCTACTCCATCAGAAGGCGACCAGCCCAAAAGCGCAACGAAATTCACCAAAGCGTCTATCAAATAACCTTTTTCAACGAACTCGCTAACCCCTGTTGCACCATGTCTTTTAGAAAGTTTGCTTCTGTCAGGTGCTAAAATCATACCTAAATGCCCAAATTCAGGTATGTTTGCCCCCAAAGCTTCGTAGATTAAAATCTGTTTCGGAGTGTTTGAAATATGGTCCTCGCCTCTTAAAATATGAGAAATTTTCATCAGGATATCATCAACCACCACCGCAAAATTGTAAGTCGGAGAACCGTTTGATTTCATAATCACAAAATCTCCGATTAGGCTTGTATCAAACTTCAATTCCCCTTTTACAAGGTCATCAAAAATTAAATTTTTAGCTTCAACGGCAAATCTTATCGCAGGTTTTATGCCCTGTTTTCTTAATTCTTCTTTTTCGTTTTCAGTTAAATTTTTACATTTGCCTGAATAAACATGAGCTATTTTCTTTTCTTGAGAAAAAATTCTTTCGGCGTCTAATTCTTCAGGCGTACAGAAACATTCATAGGCATAACCTTTTTCGATTAATATTTGAGCGTATTTAGGATAAATATCAAATCTTTCTGATTGGCTGTAAGGCCCGTATTCGCCACCGACATCGGGACCTTCATCCCAAGCGAGTCCGAGTGCCTTTAAGCTGTCAAAAATATTTTTAATATATTCATTGTCTGAACGCTCCATGTCGGTGTCTTCAATTCTCAGAATAAATTTCCCGTGATGTTTTTTTGCGAATAAATAATTGAACAAAGCGGTTCTTGCCGTTCCTATGTGCAAATTCCCGCTCGGTGACGGAGCTATACGGACTCTGATTTCTTGTGGCATTTTTCCTCGATTTCTTTTTGTTTAATTAGCAAACTAGTTAAGCAAATTATAACGTGAACAAAAAAAAATCGCAATTAAAAATGGAATGAGACAAGGTGATTTATGTCGTTGGGTTTGTGTCCAAACTATCTTAACAATTTTTCAAAATTTCATAAACAACCTGCGGAGTTATCTTAAGATCTTCGCCCAAGAGTGTTCCGCGGGTTTCAAATCTTTCTTTAACCCTTTGTGCCGCTTCAAGAGCGTTTATGTCGTAGTCGGAAAGTTTTGTTGGCATGCCGAGTGAATTAAAGAAATTTTCGGTGTTTTCAATCGCACAATCGGAAGCTTTAAGATCATCAAGTTCCTGACATCCAAAGACGACCCTTGCCAGCTTGGCAAGTTTTGAAGCTTTATCTTTTTTTCTTTCTTGCCAAAGTCTTGGGAGAACGATTGCCAAGCTTTGAGCGTGTGCAAGTCCGTAGAATGCTGTTAATTCATGTCCTATTCTATGTGTTGACCAGTCTTGGACGGCGCCGACAGAAAGCCAGTAGTTTAGTCCGCAAGTGGCACACCAGCAAATATTGGCTTTTGCATCGTAATCTTCATTGTTTTTAATTACTTTTGGTGCTTCTTGAATTAAGGTTTTGATTAATCCCAACGCCCAAGAGTCTTGAAGCGGAGTATTTACATCGTAAGTGGCATAAAGCTCCATTACGTGGACAAAAGTGTCGACAATCCCGTTTCTAACCTGTCCAATCGGTAAACTGTAGGTTGTTTCGGGGTCGATTATCGAAAATTGCGGGTAAACTTTTGGGCTTCGCATTGCAAATTTTTCTTGGGTGCTAAGTCTTGAAATAACAGAAGCACAGTTCATCTCTGAACCTGTTGCTGGAAGTGTCATGACAGAGCCTAAAGGCAGAGCATCTTTTACCGCAAGTTCTTTTGAGGCTAAATCGTAGGGTTCTTCGCCCTCATATTTTGAAACGGCTGCAATAAATTTTGTTCCGTCAAGCACAGAACCTCCGCCTACGGCGAGTAGAAAATCAATATTTTCGCGCTTAACGATTTCGACTGCTTTCATGCAGGTTTCGTAGGTCGGATTTGGTTCAATCCCTGAAAATTCGGTGATATTAAAACCTTTAAGTGCTTCTTGTACTTGGTCGTACACCCCGTTTTTTTTGATAGACCCGCCACCGTAAACCATTAAAATCTTTTTATTTTTATCGATAAGTTCGGACAATTTGGCGATAGAGCCTTTGCCAAAAACCATTTTCGTCGGGCAATAAAATTCAAAATTATTCATAAACTCTCCTTTTTTCTTTACTAAGATTAGCACTTCAATAAAAAAATGGAAGAGGGTGGGGGAGAGGTTTAGAAGAATTTTGAATTAAATAGTTATTAGATGTCTTGAGTGCATATATGTTCAAAACCGCCATTTTTTTGTTGTTTTTCATAATAATGCCAACTATAAACATCATCATGGCCTGTTGTTACTGTAGTGATATTATTAGTTTTAAAAATCTCATCCAATTCGTTAGTTATTGCCAATTTTTTTTCAGGTTCTTTAATACCTAAAGTTTTTAAAATTTGCAATAATTTTTCATTAAGATTATTTTTTAAGTCCTTTGATGCATCGACTACTGCAATAATAATCTTATCAGGCACTGAACCCTCTTTAATATTAATCCCAACAAAAGCTTTAGTCCCACGTAATTCCTGCAATATTAATTTATCACCGTCACCTATTTGTGCTTTGATTGCTTTTGCTACGTCTTGTTGTAACTCTGGTGTAAGTCTGTTTAAATCAATTACATTTGCTTTAAACGCAGGATTTGCATGGGTTTGGCGGTATTGGGGTTGGTTTTGACTTGGTGTAACGTTCATTGATATGTCCTTTCAAAATTTTTATGTCTCACAGTTGCTTCAAAAATGCTGAATATTCTAAGTTGCGGATTTTTTATTTTTTTTGAATAAAATGATACAATTATTAACATATTTTGATAAAATTTTCGAGTAATTTCTTCCCCTCTTGCGTCAAAATCGCCTCGGGATGAAACTGCACTCCGTAAGTTGGATAATCGCGGTGTTTTAGTGCCATAAGTATTTTATCCCCCGCATACGCCAAAGGCTTTATGCAAGATGTAATCGACTCGTTATCCACCACCAAAGAATGATACCTTGTTGCCTCAAAGCCCTGTTCCAATCCCTCAAAGATTAAATCATTCTCGAAATAAATCTGCGAAACCTTGCCATGCACAGGCTCTTTCGCCCTTACAACCTTGCATCCGAAATATTGTGCGATACATTGATGGCCCAAGCAAATCCCAAGAATTTTTTTTGTTCTGTAAAATTCCCCGATAACCGCAAGCGAAATCCCTGCCTCATTAGGGTTTTTAGGGCCCGGAGAGATGATTATGTCCGAAAAATTAAGTTTTTTAAGCTCACTAATTGATATTTCATCATTTTTAAAAATCCTCGGGCTTACCCCAAGCTCTTTTAAATACTGAACAATGTTATAAGTGAAAGAATCGTAATTATCAATTAAAATACATTTACCTATCAACTTCCACCTCCACAATTCCCCGAACGGAATTTATGCAAAAAACCTTTTCTGATTTTTTTAAATCCGATAAATACAACTTTTTCGTTCTAATCTTACCCGATTTAATCATTTTTTCTCTTAAAATCCCACCTAAAAGTCCACATTTAACAGGTGGCGTAAATAATTCACCCCCGATTTGCAAAACTATATTACTTCTTGCACCTTCGGTCAACTCACCTTTTTCGTTGAAAAAAATCTCATCAAAAATCAAACCCGATTTGATTTTTTTCATTGCTTCATCGTAATAAGGACGAAAAGTTGTTTTATATTTTAATAATAATTCTTTGCTATTTACGGGCGTTTTTGAAATAAAGATTTTTTTTGTAGTAATTTCTTTTAGCGGCAAATTTTGAGTTTCAAAAACACCCTCACGCGACAGTAAAATCCGCAAAATCAGAAAAGTCGAAGAAGTAAAAATCGGAAAATTTAACTTCTCAAGGTTAAATTCAAACCCCAAATCTTTTGCCGATTTTCGCATGCGCTCAAAATGCTCCTTTTTATACTTGATTTTTCCGTTTTCGACAAGAATTGTTTCTACAAGCTTAATGTTTTCGGGCAAGTATGTCCGATCTACGTCGGATGTCGAAAGAAATTGAATTTTCGTCAAAGTTTCGTCCCACTCATCTTCTGAAGTTGAATCCCAAACAATCGCACCGCCCACCCTACATGAGTAAAAACCTTCATTGTTTTTCTTCTGCAAAATCCTTATAGGAACCGAAAAAACTATTTTTTCAGCTGAAATTAAACCGATTGCCCCGCAGTAAACCTCGCGTGAGCCGATTTCAAGCTCATCAATAATCTCCATTGTATTAATTTTTGGAGCGCCTGTTATTGAGCCGCAAGGAAAAATTGCCTCAAATATTTCAAAAAGTGTTATATCTTCCTCCAATTCCGCGCTGATTTCGGAGGTCATTTGATGAAGCGTTTTATGAGTTTCCACCGCAAAAAGTTTATCGACTTTGACTGTACCTGTCTTGGCAATTTTACCCAAATCGTTTCTCAACAAATCCACAATCATAACATTTTCAGCCCTGTTTTTAGTATCATTTTTTAAAAATTCAATGTTTGCCTTATCCTGAACCTGATTTTCCCCTCTTTTTACGGTGCCTTTCATTGGTTTCGTTTTAATCTTATTGTTTTCTAATTCAAAAAACAGCTCGGGCGAAAAAGAAAGAATTTCCTCGTATTCATTTTTAATATAGGCATTAAAAGGCGTTATCTGATTGGGTAAAATGGCATTATACAAATCAAATCCATCCATCTGTGTTTTAATTTTATAATCGTAGGTGTAATTCACTTGATAAGTATTTCCACATGCGATTTCTTGTTTTATTCGCTCAATAGCTTTTGAATAGATTTTGTAATTAATTTGTGGCTTAGGAGAGCAAGAGAACAGGGGCACAGAGTAACAAGTATTTGATTTTAGGTCACTTTTTACTTCTCCAAATACCTCAAAGTACAATATCGGTAATTTCGATTTAATTTTTTTCCCTAAAAAAATTTCTTTGGCTTCGTATCTTATATATCCGAGCAAATAATGATTAGGGCGTTTTCGCAGATTTTCAATCTGCGAAAACGCCTCCAGAAAACTTTCGTTATCAAAAGCTTGAATTATTTTTATAGGATTTTTAAATTTTTTATCAGCGAATATTTGCATAAGACTATTATAAAATCTACAGATTTAATAGCAAATTTTTTATTAATGGTGCAAAAAAATGTAACCAATCGGGCAAGTTGTTTTCTTTGATTTATATAAGAGAATAAATCCCATGAATAATTTATCTGTATTGGGAAAATATTTGGATCAACCACGACTAATCGGGCACTTTTCAAAGGCAGTTCCTGCAATTCTCATTGCAGGAGGGAGTGCGTATACCATTTACCATGTTGAAAAAACCCCGAAAAAAGAAAAAAGAAAAGAATTTATAAAAACTATTGCGGTACTTACCGGAACAATAACCTGTGCACTTCTTGCCCCTAAAATAGCCTTGAAAATAATGAAGAATACACATGGGCATGCCCATGGACACTGCCATCACCACGAGCATGAACACGGCGCAAAAATTGATTTTGAAGAATTAAAAGAAAAAAACACCAAATTAATTACTAATTTTTTAAAAAATAACGATATTCCCATTGAAATTTCGGATATTTTGAACAAGGCAAAAGAAAAAGTTTTAAAATTCTCTGAAATCAAATCAATATTTAAAGAAGTCTCAACCACATCACAGGGTCAGCATTTTTTGAATAAATTAATCCCAAATCCTGAAAACATTGATTCAAAACATATATTTTCAGAAATAGGCAGAATTTCAATTCTCGGATTAATGCCTGTTTTAGGTGGGATTGCAGGCGGAATTATCGGAGACAAATTAACCGAAAAAGACTGGAAAGAAAAAATCCCCGACAAGATAAAAGAAGGCTCGTATCAATATCTTGCAAACATATTTTCATGTAATATAGGTGCGGGAGTGGCGCTATTGGCGTTAGAAAAGGCACAAATCACTTCAAAATCCGCCCGAGCGGCGGGAATGATTGGCGGAATACTTTTGATGGGATTAGTTTTGGGAAGCGCGGTGGCAAATTGGGTTGGGAAAACTTTTATCGATTCATTTTTTAATACCAAAAATAATTCTGAAAGAACCCCCGAAGTTTTGGATGTCAGCTTACATGTCGATGATGTCGCAACCGTTGCGGTTATGTCGGGATTAAAATGGATTGAACCTGCATTGCCTATTTTGTATTCAATTTCGGGCTACAGGGCAGGAATCGGTTACAGAAACGGCTAGAAATTGCATAGAAAATTAAAATGTGCTAAATCTTTTCCAACACTTTCAAAAGCAGTGATTGAAATTTGTTTTTAGCGATATTAGCGGTTTCGACGACTTCCTGATGCGATAGGGGCGTTGTTTTAATCCCTGCCGTGGCATTGGTTATACAGCTTATGCCTAAAACTGCCATATCGCAGTAGTTTGCGACAATAGCCTCAGGTACAGTCGACATCCCGACGGCATCCGCACCGAGTTTGCGAATCATATTAATTTCTGCCGGTGTTTCATAACTCGGACCCGAAAATGCCGCATAAACACCCTCTTTAAGCTCAACCCCAAGCTCTTGGGCACAGTCTTTCACAATCTTTATTAAATTTTTCTTGTAAATCTCACTCATATCAGGAAACCTTGTCCCGAAACTTTCATCATTTTCTCCGATTAGCGGGTTAGTTCCCATAAAATTGATGTGATCGGTAATAATCATCAAATCAGCAGGCTTAAATTCTTTATTAACAGCACCCGCAGCATTAGTTATGACAAGAGTTTTTACCCCGAGTTTTTTCATCACCTTAATCGGATAAACAATTTTATCCATTGAATGACCCTCGTAAAAATGGTAACGTCCCTGCATGAAAACAACATTTTTGCCATTAATTTGCGCAAAAATCAACTGCCCTTTATGCCCCTGAACAGTAGAGACTTCAAAATTGGGGATATCAGAATACGGAATGGAAATTGATTTAAAATCCTGAACAAAATCCCCGAGACCCGAACCTAAAATTACACCGATTTCAGGTTTAAAATTGTTTGTTTTTTCATTAATAAATTTTATAGTATTTTGCATAAAACTTTAGTTGAAAAGATTTAACCTTTCACCTCTCACTGTTTACCCAACAAGTCTGTTGTCATCAGCTTCGGATGCTTTTACCATTATGGCATGCTCAACAGGGTTTTCTTTTTTATAAGAATTATCATAAAATTCTTCAAATCCAAATTCTTCACGAGATTTTTTTGCTTGAGTTTCATCAACAAGTTTTTTAGCAAGTTCTGCAATTTCGTAAACTAATTGATATCTGTTTTCTGTATTTTCGTTTAAATCCCATGCTACTTTTATTATTTGATCCATTATATTTATCCTTTTTATTATTGTTTTAATGCAATAAAATACACTCTACATATTATATTTATACAACACAAAAAGTTTTTTAGCAATACTTTTTAAAATGTTGTATAATAAAACTTATGAAAAGGCATTTATTTTGGATAGTCGAACTTTTTATTTGGCTGCTGGTACTATTTTTAGTCTCGGGCGGAATGATGTTTTTCAAATATAATTACAAAAAAAACGTTGAAACCTATCAAATATTTTTACCCGATGTAGATGGACTTATAAGCGGTTCGCCCGTAAAAATAATGGGTATACAGATAGGTTACATAAACCAGCTTGATATTGTTGGCGAGGATGTTTATGTTAATTTTGTTATCACCGAACCCAACGTAAAAATTCCGGCAGGCTCTGTTGCAACAGTTGAGTTTTCAGGGCTTGGAGGCTCCAAGGCTCTTGAACTTTATCCGCCTGTGGCAAATAAAAATTATTCAGGGAGATTAATTACTTCTCAAAGCCCTAAAAGAATCCACGATTCTTTGGGATTATTAAACGAGATGTTTGATAAAATTATAGATATCACTTATGGCGTTTCTAATTTTATGGATCAAGTAGGACTAATTAAAAGCAGTGAAATGCCCGAAAGCGTACATAATCAAAAATCTATTGATGGATTTTTTAACTCCTCAAATAACTGGCTTGATAAATTGCAGAAACAATGCGATGGATTTAACGATAAATTACAAAATAATAAGAAAGGCTTAATCAATGGAAAAAGTGATGGAAAAAATGAATAAGAATAAAATACGCATAATTGAAAATTCTATAATTCTACAAAATTTATGTACTCTCAGAGACAAAAATACGAATTCTCAAGAAGTGAGAATTGCAACAAGAAAAATTACCCGAATACTTTTATATGAAGCATCTAAAAACTTACCTCTGGTTGAAAAAACAATCAATACCCCATTAGCTTCGTTTAAATCTCAAACTATTGATCCGGATATAAATATAATTATTTCTCCAATATTGAGAGCAGGTTTGATTTTTACGGATGAAGCCATTGATATTTTGCCTCAAGCTTGCATTAGACATATTGGCATGTACAGAGACGAAAAAACCTTGAAGCCGGTTTGGTATTACAACAAAGTGCCTATGGCGGTGAAAGATGCTCATAAATTCCAGATTTTCATCACAGACCCAATGCTTGCAACGGGAAATTCTTTAATCGAAGCCATAAAACTTTATGCGGATAAAAATATTCCGATTGAAAATATAAAAGTAATCAGCATAATTGCGGCTCCAGAGGGGATTTTAAATATTCAGACGAAATTCCCTGAAGTTGAAATTATCACGGCTGCGGTGGATTCTCATCTAAACGAACACGGATATATAATCCCCGGCATGGGCGATGCGGGGGACAGAATTTTTAATACGTAGGCGAGGTGAGAGTAAAGAGTGAACGGTAGCAATAAGCCGTAACGAGTAAAGGGTAAAGAGATTGCGAGAACCTCAAAACTATTCGACTTTTCAACTGTTCACCCCTCAATCATTTCTTTAAAATCTTCATGTGGATTTTTATATTTTTTCAGTCCACACATCTCTCGCATTGCCTGAACCAGTGAAGGATTAATTAAATTAGGCGAACAATCTGTGAAATAAATCTTATTTATACCGATATATTTCATATAAAGCACGTTAGAAATAGTGTGTGCTTCGCACCTCGTGTAAAGGATAATTGGTTTTAAATCAGAAAGCGTTATTTTCCTTGTTAATATGTCTAAGGTTTTATAAAGCAAAGGAAATCCATAATCTGATTCTACCAACAACATATTATTTTTATCATTGGTGTAAGAAAAAGAAAGTCCAAAGCAATCATCCCCCAATAAGTTCAAGAATTTTTCAAAATACTCTTTTTGATTTTTGGTACGATTAGATATTCCTATCGCAAAAAAATGTTTGATTTCGCCATTTTCTATTTTTTCCGCAACTTCAGTAATTTTATTGAGAATTTTCTTTTCGTTTAAATTGATTTTAACTGAAGGTTTTTGAACTCCCTTTGTAAAGCCCTTCGCTGAAAGAGCCGATTTAATCAAAGGCTCATAATTATTATCCTTGATTGTAATAACTCCCATCGGGGCAATGGCATCACTTGTAAAAAGTCTGCTTCTGCAAATCCCCTCAACTTTGTGAAAAGAATGTCTTGTCATAAAAATAGCACCCGGAAATCCCACAAAATCAAGCAAATAAGTTTCAGGCTCTGTCCCAAAATGTCCGACAAGATTGGGATATTTTTTTAGCTTCGGAAATGCATGTGCCATAATCATACGCCCATGTGTGTAAACATCTATGCCTTTATCTTTTGTAGCTTCCAAGATTAATTCCAATTCCCTCACATTTGTGCCGGAGACCAATATAGCTTTATTAGGTCTTGTTGAACGGGAAACTTCAATTGGGACTATTTGTCCGTATTTTTCTTCTCTTTTTTCCTGTAATTTCAATAAAAGAAGGTGGTCCAACTTAACAGCTTCTTCTAATGTTTCTTGTGATTTCTCCAATGAATTCAGGCTGGAGGCTCTTACATTAAATAATTCAAGCAAGGATCCATAGTACTCTTCATCATCAAAATCAAGCGTTCGCAATTCAATTAAGTGTATACAAATGCTTTTTACAACGTAGTACATTAGTTCAAATAAATTCTTTTCTTCGGCAGTAATTTTTATGTTTTTAGACGTAAAAATTTTTTGACCTTGCCTTATTGCTTCTGAAATACTTATTATTCTACCGACTTTTAATTGGGATTTTATAAATTCAGGTTTTACTTTATTTTTTTCACATAATAAAGTATATAGTTCCTTAGCTTCTTTTAAATCTGCAGAAAATTTTGTTATAACTTTAGAAAACTGTTCCTCGCTGTAGCTTACCCCTATAAGCATCCCCGAAATTCCCTCTATAATATCCCCTTTTATTTTTGAATTAGTTATACCAAATCCCTTTAGTTTTAAGAGATAGAAAGCTAATTCCGCAATATAAGACTTTATAACTTCGTGTAAGAAAGCCAAAGATGGGCTAATGGAGCAAATACCCACTGAATCACATTCATTATAATCTATTTTGTTTAATTGATTTTGATTCATAATTCGGTTCCCTTTATTTCTTCCAAATCTTTTTTAGGGTCAGAAAATTCTTTTATACCAAAAGTATTTAACAAAGTCGTTACCAGAGACGGGTTTATCAAACTTGGAGGACATTTGCACATGTAAATATTTTTTATCCCAGAATGTCGCAGATAAAGAAGGTTTGAAATTGTATGTTTATCGCAACTTGTTAAAAATATACTCATATTAAGTTCATTTAACGGAATTCTTAATTGTATTTCTTTTAGAATTTTATACACCAAAGAATAATCATATACAGAATCTAAGTGAAAAATATTTTCGCCGCTTTTTTTGTGACTGAGCGAAAATATAAAAGAATTTTTGTGGTCCAATTCAAAAAAATCATCAAAATACTGCTTATGTCCGTTTTGAAAATTTAAAAGTCCAACAATATAAATATTTTCAATTTCTTTCTTTGCTATTTTATCAAGAACCTCTTCAATTTTATTTTCAACTTCATCAAATGAAAACCCAACAGTTAAAGATGGTTTTTGAATTGCGGTGGTGAAACCTTCTGCATTAAGCGCTGATTTTATCAAAGCCTCATAATCATTGTTTTTTATTTTCACAACTCCGGTAGGCGCAATAGGGTCAAGCGTAAATAGCATTCCACGATATAAATACTCGAATTTTTGCAAGCAACCTTTTGTCATCAAAATAGAACCGGGAAATTTTGCAAAATCTATCATTGCATTATGTATCCCTGAACCGAAATGACCTTTTAAATTTTTATAAGAACGAAATTTAGGAAAAGAGTGAGCCATAAGCATTTCCATCCCATGGGTATAAATTTGTATATCGGTATTTTCAACAGCCTTTAATACTAACTCCAGTGTATTATAATCAAATCCTGAAACCAAAATAGCCTTACCCTTTTCAATGGAAAAAGAGACGCTTGTAGATGAAGGTTCACCGTAAATCTCAGCCTGAGTTTTAAATATGATTTTGAGCAAATCATAGTAAATATCGACACTTCTATCCAATTCTTGTAGGATTTCAGCTTCGCAAAACCTTTTCAAATTCATAGCGTTTAACAAAGTTAATACAGCATTGTATCCCTCATTATAATCTTTTCCAAGCCTTTGAAGTTCTATTATTTTTATACTGATACTTTTTATAAAAAAAAGTAAGATATCAAACAAATCTTTTTGTTTCTGAGTAAACGTACTGATTTTTTTTAGAAAATATTTCTCCCCTTTCTTTATCGCATCTGTGAGATTAAATTTCTTACTGCACTTAAAATATGTTTTAATCGATTCAAGTTCTACCTCTTTGTTTTCACAAACATGCTCATAAATACTTTTTGCTTCTACAATGCTACTATCAAGCTTAGAAATAAGATTATAAAATTGCTCTTGATTATAATCGGCGTTGGTTACAATATTAAAAAGAGAATTCAGAATGATTTCTTGAACCGGCCTGTTTGTAACACCAAACTCCTTCAATTTCAAAAGATAAAAAGCCAAGTGCCTTAAGTAAAGCAAAATAACCTCCTGAAGCGAAGATAAAGTAGGATTTATAGAGCAGAGTCCCTTAATAAGACACTCGTCATATTCGTATGAAGTTACCGGAATTTCGTTATACATATTTACCTGACTAAATTGGGAATTTTTTTGTTTTTTTAATACCGACTTGGTCCAAAAGTCAAAATTTCATAGAAAAATCGGCTTTTTCTGCCTTACTCTATTCTACAAATGTTCTAAATAAAATAAATTACTCGTTTTGTTAATCTTTTGGGGGGTAATTTGAATTAATGCCGAGGGTTCAACGGATAAGTTAGTGAAATGTTAATATAGTTGAATATTAGTAACCACCAGAAAACAAGTAAGGTCAAAATTCTTTCTCGCAGTTGCGTCATTGCGAGACATTGAGCGTCGAATGTGCCAAAGGATGTCCACCGAAGCAATCTCCCCGAAGCATGACTAAAGGCGAATGAGATTGCTTCGGTCCCTAATTGGTTTTCTGACTAAAAACCCCTCGCCTCGCAATGACGTAAAGTGAAGTAGGGTGCGGATTTAACCGCACCGACAACAAGCCCCGAAAAAAAGTAAAAAGGAAAAAGCAAGCAAAACCGTTCAACCATTCAACCCCAAAAAGCTATTCCTCCAAACTACCTGACGCACCGCACCTTGACCGCGTTGTACTTGCCGTGGCTGCCGTTCGGAACTCCATTGGCAAAGAGCTGGTCCCATGCGTTACTTGCACCGAACTCCGCCGCGGACCAGTAGTAAGCGGCACTATTGAGTCCACTGATGGTGGCTCTGTTTGTGTAGATTGTGTTTAGTTCTGTTAGAGATGGTAATCTCATGCCCTGAGCAGAACATGATTTCTTTGCCCCTGCCCAATAGTTTGCTGCACAACATTCATTCGCTGAACCATATGGATCCCATGCGATATCGGGCTGATTGTCACAGGTGTTGATTGGAGTAGGTGTTGTGTCGCCCGCGGCTATGCATAAACCGCTTATTCGGATATCACATGCTGAGAGGGTCGCATTAATTGTTAATATATCCTTACCCACTTTATTCGGTCCCTTTGACGCGTTTGTATCATATACCATGGACATACAAGATGTTTTAGGAATTGATGTGTTGTACTTT
>CAISJE010000219.1 GCA_903885635.1 uncultured bacterium | reverse complement strand
TTTGGCGGAATTAGAGGCAAAACACTCAGAAAAATCAGTATTCTACGTTGATGAAACAGGAATTGACAAGCACATTTATCGCCCTAACGTTAGGGCAAAAAGAGGAGTTAAGATTTTCAGCAAAGTTAGAGGCAAAAAGTACATGATTTTAACAATTATTCATGTTTTCGGAGGAATTATTCCGCACCCTCAATGGTTTTTCTTGGTTGAATAGTTACTGCGTGACAATAAAAAAATCCAACATCGCGTCATCCTGAATTGACTGCTTTTCAAGGCGAAAGATTGAGCCGTAGAAAATGTACCTATGCGGGTATTTCAGGATCTAACCGACGTAATTCACTGAGTGGTGAGTACCTTGCCTGTTTGCTTTGTCAAAATTGTATATTTTAGAATTATTTCGTGGACTCTTAACAAATTTGGTACTTTTCGCCGGCGATTTGTTTTATTATCCCTTTGAGTTCGAGGTTGGTTAAATTCACCAACAAACTGTTAAAATCAAGCCCCGTTTCAGAAGAAATTTTGTCGAACCCTTTCGGCTCTATTTCAATCGAGGTCAAAACTTTTTTCTCGCTTTCTGAAAAGTCATTAAATTCAATTTTTAATTGTTTTTCGGGTTTAATTTCCCAATTTAACGCACTTAAAATATCCGTAGCAGAAGTAACCATCGTTGCACCCTGTTTTAAGAGCTTATAAATCCCCTCCGTATTAGGATTTGAGATGAGTCCTGGAATACACATCAATTCCCTGCCCTGCTCAAGGCATAAGTTTGCCGTAATCAATGCCCCGCTTCTGATTGCGGCTTCTGCAACCAGCGTGCCGTAAGAAAGTCCGGATACAATTCTATTGCGTTGCGGAAACCTAAATTGAAGCGGCTGAAATGTCGGAAAATATTCACTAATAAGCGCACCTGCGCCGTCTTCTATTTTTTTGTAAAGCTCTCTGTTTGAGGTTGGATAAACAAAATCAAATCCGCTTGCGATAACCCCAATTGTCTTTAAATTGTTCGTCAAAGCTCCCAGATGAGCCGTTGTATCAATTCCGGAGGCAAGCCCCGAAACAACACAAATATCGGTATTTCTAAACTCGGTTAAAATCTTTGTCAAAACGTCTTTTGCATTCATGCTCGCTCGTCTTGAGCCAACAACGCCAAGGGTTTTTTCCAAATTACAAAGCCCTAAATCACCCTTGATATACAAAACCATCGGCGGATTAGAGATATTTTTGAGCATGTAAGGATAATTCGTATCCTCAAAGGTTATAAAAGAGATTTTTCTGTTGATAACCTCCTCCAAAACCTTATCAAGATTAACTTTTGACCTTTTTTCGACAAATGTTTGAGCTTTTTTTATGTTCAATCCCTCAATCTGCGACAAATCGGACAAAGATGCCTTGTAAGCCGTTTCAATGTCCCCAAAATAATTGTAAAGCCTTTGAACAAAAGAACTATCGATTTCTTCTATTGACGAAAAAGCTATCCAATATTTTTTATTTTTCACTGCTCATTTCTCACTTTTTTAATTCTTTCAATTGTTTTTTTTACGCTTTCGATTTCTTCATCAGGAATTCCAAGTTTGATGTAATCCTCAAAGTATTCAATCGCATCTTCGTAATCGTTTCTTGCCAAAAACAGTACCCCAAGCTTTTTGTAAGCAGGATAAAATTGGTCGTTAATAGTAATTGATTTCAAATAATTGGAAATCGCCTTGTCTATCGCATTGTTAGCCTCATAAGCCTGAGCAAGATAATAATAAACCCACTCGTTATCTTCTCTATATTTTATAACATTTTCAAAGTTTTCTACTGCCAAATCGTAATTGCCGAGTTCAAAATAAACCCTTGCTAAATCATAATAGGCATCATAATTTTCAGATTGCACCTCAAGAATTTTGTCCAACTCGTCAATCGCCAAATCAAACTGCACATCTTCCATAAAAACACGTGCTAAAAAGTGTTTCAAAACAAGGTTTTCAGGCAATTCATAAGTCCCCATTTGCAGAATGTCAACGGCGTTGGCAAAATTTTTCTGTTTGAAATATAAATCTGCTAAATTAATATAAACTTCTGCCAATTTCGGGTTAAGCGCCAAAGATTTTAAGAAAAACTTTTCCGCCTGCTCCTGCTCGCCTGTATAATAGTAGCAAAGTGCCAAATTGTTGTACAGTTCCGCGTTATCAGTTTCTTCTTCTAAAAGTTGACTAAAAGCCTCAATTGCTTTTTCCCAGTCTTTATTTTTAAATAATTCGAGTGCTTTTTCTAATTGTTCATCCATATTTTCTACCTAAAATAAACTATCGTTTTTGTCCTGTACCTTGCCCACATCTTTTATTATTGTTTTTGTGTTACCTTCTGCGTAGAAGTTTTTTGGTTTTAAAACAATTTTAATTTTATCGGCAAAAATCGTTTTAATATCTTCGGTTATGCTTGAGCGACCAGTGAAATATATTTCGTTTGGTTTTTTAGTTTTTAAATCAGGATAAAAAGTAACTTTCGGACCTTGAGCGTAATAATCTTTAAACCAAACCTGAACTCCTCCGCTGCCCAAAAAAGTATTAGACTTTTGACTATACTGTTGATAGTCCGCCTTTAACAAAAGCTTTGAACCATCCTCCAAAATTGCGTTTGAAACTGTGTGTCCGATAGAGATTAATTCTTCCGTCATCGGGCTATAGATAAAATGATCGGCTGTAGCGGAATTTTTTGTTTGCTTAATTCTGGCATCACCAACCAAATCAATTCTTTGCAACTCTCCGCCTTTTGCTGTTTTAATGGTTGCCCTTTGAGAATATGTTTCTAACTCTTTATAATGAATAATTACGCTTCCGTTGGCTTTCATAACATTATTTTTGGTGTCGTATTCTTGCGAATCCGCGGTTATAATAACAATAGGTTCTTTTCCGTCGAATACTGTAGTCTGAGTATCGCCTTCGGCTTTTATGACTTTGTTTATCAAAGATACCCGCAAAATATTCGCCTTTACCTCACGCTTTTTGTTACCTTTGACTTCATAAGCGTAAGGTTTTTCGTAAAAAGTAGCAGTATCAAGCTTATTGTCTTTTGTTACCGTAACGTCCGCTTTATCGCCCAATACTTTTACATCCCCGATTGAAACATTTACATCACCCTCGGCCTTTATTTTGTTATCTTTTTCTGAAAAAGTTTGGGTTTTTGATTGGATAATCAAATCTTCTGCCATCGCAGAAAGTCCTATCAATAAAGTTATCAGACTTATTATGGTTAAGGTTTTTTTCATTTTTTCTCCTTTAAATCATATAATTTTGTGACGGTTTTTCCGATTATTTTAAAATCCGAATAATCAGGGTTAATTATTGCTTTTTTTGCCGTTGAAAGAAGCTGACGATTTCTCTTAATTTTAATATTTCCGTCAGCAATAATATCTTTGTCAGAGCCTGACCAAACGAGCCTGTCGGCATAAAGCGAAGTTCCGTCTTTTATTACGATGTGAGTATTATTGTACAATATAATTTGGCTTTTTTCTTCGTTATAAGTTCCCTTTGAAGATTCAAAACTCATTGAAACTTCATTGTTGCTATAAAAATTTCCTGTAATATTTTCCAGTATCACGACCTTATTATCACTGTTATAATAGCCTTTTTCGGCATATATTTCCCAATATTTTTTATCTTCTTTTGTTTCAGTCAAAATAATGCTTGAGATATCAAGTTCTTGGCGATTTTCCGTTCCTATAAGCTGCTCACGATTAAAATTACGGGTAATTATTTCCGCACCGATAAACGCCCAAGCAAGCACCGCTACTACCACCAAGCCCAAAATTAAATAAATCGTTTGTTTTTTGCCTAATTTTTTCAAATCCATGATTTAAGTTTATCATGAATGGAGTAAATGAGAAATAAATACTTTACTTATTTTAAAGTTAGCTAATAAAAAATGATTTTTATTGTAAAATTAAATTAGGAATGGTGAAGTATGACACAAAAAACATTAATATTAATAGACGGGCATGCACTGGCGTTTAGGCAGTTTTTTGCACTTGAAAGAACAGGCATGAAAACAACAGATAATCAGCCAAGTTGGGCTGTTTTCGGATTTTTCAAGGCTATTTTTGACCTTCTCAAGCACAAAGAAATAAAACCCGATGCCATAACAGTCGCCTTTGATGTAGGAAGACAAACATTCAGGGTCGAAAAATACGACCAATACAAAGCCAACAGAGAAACCATGCCAGACACCCTAAAAAGCCAGATGGAACTTATATTTGAAGGGTTAAGGGCGTTCAACATCCCCATCTACACAAAACAAGGGTTTGAAGCCGATGACGTTATCGGAACAATCTGCGATAACGCAACAAAATTGGGGCATAAAACCCTAATCTTAACAGGCGACCAAGACGCTTTTCAACTTATTGACAAAGGCGGGTTTGTAAAAGTCCTAATCCCATCAAAGGGCGAACTGCTTGAATATAATTGGGAGAAAGTTTACGAAAAACTCGGAGTTTATCCCAACCAAGTCGTAGACTACAAGGGCTTGAGAGGCGATACCTCAGACAACATCCCCGGAATTCGTGGAATTGGCGAAAAAACAGCCCAAAAATTATTGTCACGTTATCCGAACATGGAAGAACTTTTCGCACACTGCGAAGAAATTCCCGAAAACGCAGTAAGACAAAAGATTTGCGACGGAAAAGAAATCGGGATATTAAGCAAAGAACTTGCAACAATTATTACCGATGTCGACATAAATTTTGATTTTGAGGGAACTCATATTGAGTTGCCAAGCATTGACAACGTGACGAATTTCTTGAAAAAAATGCAGTTTTATACTTTTATCAGAAATATTGACGAAATTTTGGGTTCATTTGATAAAGGGGTAAACGGTGAACGGCAAACGGTAAACGGCGAAGATAAAAAGGGCGTGGCGAGTAGCGTGCAAAACCTTTCAACCCTTCAACCTTTCAACCTTTCAACCTCTCAACCTCTCACCTCTTCCAATCCAATGCAGTTAGGATTTTTCGCGCAAGAGGTCAAAAGTAAGATAAACAAAAACAATGATGATTTTGAAATAAAAGCGGTTACGACAAAAGAAGATTTAAAAGAACTTGTCGAAACCTTACAAAAACAAACTCTTATTTCGCTTGACACTGAAACAACCTCCGTAAACGTTATTGAAGCTGAACTCGTGGGGATTTCAATCGGCTACAATCCGCTTTATAGTGCAAAATCGGAAGTGAAAATTTTAGACGGCAAAGAAAAAACAAAAACTTTTTATATTCCGCTTTCGCACCAAATCGGGGAGCAGTTGGAAATAAACGAAGTTATTGAAACCTTAAAACCGATTTTTGAAGACGAAAATCTCAAAAAAACCCTGCAAAACGCTAAATTTGATTACAATATTTTGCAAAATTACGGAATTAAACTCAAAGGAATAATTTTTGACACAATGCTTGCAAGTTACATTAAAGACCCGACAAGAAAGCATGGGCTTAAAACTCAGTCTTTGGAACATTTGGACCATATTATGCAAGAAATTACCGAACTCATAGGTTCCGGAAAAAATCAGCTTAGTATGGAATGTGTTTCGGTTGATGAGGCGACCTCCTACGCCTGTGATGATGCTTTTGCGACGCTTGAATTGACAAGTTTTTGGCAAAGCGAATTGGACGAAAGAGAATTGAAACTGCTTTATGACGTTGAGGTTCCGCTTGCTTTAATCCTTGCACAGATGGAATATGACGGCGTTTCAATTGATGTTGAATATTTGAATAAACTTTCAAAAGAATTGACTACGAAAATTTTAGATTTAGAAACTAAAATTTTTGAAATAGCAGGCATGACTTTTAACGTAAATTCTCCAAAGCAAGTAGGCGAAGTGCTTTTTGACAAGCTTGAAATTGCGGTTAAAAAGAAGAAAAAAGGGAAATCTGCTTATTCTACAGGCGCCGAAATTCTTGAAGAACTTGCAGGGGAGCATAAAATTTGCGAATACTTACTTTCTCACAGGCAGTTTTCTAAGTTGAAATCGACTTACACAGACAGTTTACCACTTTTGATAAGTAAAAAAGATGGACGTATTCACACAAGTTACAACCAAACAGTAACGACAACGGGAAGATTGTCTTCCTCCAGTCCGAATTTGCAAAATATCCCGATTAGAACTGAAGAGGGAAACAAAATCAGACATGCGTTTGTAACCCAAGACAGAGAAAACGGACTTTTGCTCTCGGCAGATTACTCACAAATCGAGCTTCGCCTGCTTGCGCACTGTTCTCGTGATGACAGTTTAATCGAGGCGTTTTGCTCGGGTGAAGATATTCACACAAAAACTGCGGCAAGCGTCTTTGAAGTTCCGCTCGAGGGTGTTACAAAAGATATGAGATATAAAGCGAAAGCGGTAAACTTTGGGATTATTTACGGACAGAGTAAATATGGGCTTGCAAAATCTTTGAATATCGCTCCTTTTGCGGCTGAAATGTTTATCGAAAAATATTTTGCGACTTACCCAAAAGTACGTGAATATATGCAAAATACTGTTAAATTCGCGCATGAAAATGGGTTTGTTGAAACGATTTTTGGTCGAAAACGCTACCTGCTAAACGACCTTGCCAGCCCAAATCACCAGATAAAAGAGTTCGCGCAACGCGCGGCAATTAATCAACCGCTACAAGGAACAGCCGCCGATTTAATCAAAATGGCGATGATTGAACTTGATAAAAAATTAAAAGAAAATAGCCTAAAATCAAAAATGATTATGCAAGTCCACGATGAATTGATATTAGAAATCGAAAACGGTGAGCTTGAAATGGTCAAAAAGCTTACGATTGATGCTATGGAATTAAATCAACCGCTTTTGGTGCCTTTGGTTGTGGATGTTAATTGCTCTAAAAGTTGGTTGGAAAATTAATAGTGAGAAGTGAGTAAAGGGTAAACGGTGAACGGTGAACGGTAGGGCGGGATTGCTATCCCGCCGTCAAAGGTTTGAAGAAGTAAAAAATAAAGTAGGGTGCGGATTTAACCGAACCAACGACAAGTTTGGAACAGTGAGAAGTGAGAGGCGAGAAGAAAGTAAACAGTGAACAGAATTTTTGGAGCTATTAATAATTGCATAAAGCCCCATCCGTTTACCTTTTACTGTTTACCGTTTACTCAGAAAGGCATGGCGTTTTTGGTTGAAAGATTAATTCTTGTGTTTGCGTTTGCATTCTCTTTTTGGGGTTGTCAAGGCGCCTACGGCGCCTCCTTACCAATTCAGTCAATTCAACAAGTTCCGCAACAAGCCGCTCAAGCTTCGCCTGTTCAACCTCAGCCTGTTGATTTTTCAAATTGCACTAAAACTTTCAAATTGAATAGTCAAAAGCTATTTTATTTGACACTTGCGAGCGTAAATGCAAATCGATTTAGAATAGATGAGATTAAAAGCAAAAGCGGATATGTATTGTTTAGCGTTGCCCAAAAGCAATTTTTGGCGAGGGTTGTAAATATAGACCCACAAACTTCAATATTAAAAATCACACCTTGTAATAATATTTATTATTTCCCGATTGGGATTGTGCAGAACATGTTTAAATACGTTGAATTAAATGCCAATACTCCGATTGAAAAATTGAATATTTTGTAAGTGAAAGATTGAAATTTAAAGAAAATTATGTAATAATCAAGTAAAATGTAAGGAGTTTGCCATGGTAAAAGCGACTGATATTGCAAAAAAATTAAAAGAGAAATTTAAAAAATATGCCGATTTTGAGGGGCTTTACTTGTATGGCTCTCAAGTAACCGGTAAAACACATAAAGACAGTGATATAGATATTGTAGCGATATTTAAAAACAATCGTGATAATTCGGATGAAGTTTTAGATGACGCTTATGACGTTGAGCTTGAAAATGATATTATTTTGGACTTTCATCCAATGACTTTGGAGCAGTTAAAAATTGATTGGTTTTACTTCAACGAGATAAAAAAAGGGATTTATTATGCAAGATAATGAAATACTAATTAAAAATTGGCTGTAACTAATCACCAGAAAACAAGTAAGGTCAAAATTCCTTCTCGCCTTTGCGTCATTGCGAGTTACCTAAAAAGTTTTATAAAAAAATCTATTCCCAAATAGGCGATTGCGTTATGAAAAAAATCCTACTACAATTTCATAATATAAGCCAAAACCATATATGGTGGCATGGTGTTGTGAGCAGAGTCACCGCCTTCAGCCGAAATTATGTGAAAATGATCCCCAGCTGAAGATGTATCTGTCGGTTGAGTTAAGTGCCAATTAGTCCCCCAACCAAAAGCTTGAACCGAATAATTCTCCCACGAATTATATTTATGTGTATGTGCTCCTGTCGTATTTGTTACCCCGCTATGAGAATGCGAGGGCATTTCAGCAACAGTTAATACATGAGTTTCTTCACCTCCTGTAGTTCCTACACTTAAAGTCCCTGCACCGTAAACAAATCTGCTTCTTAAATCGGGAGTCCCGTATGTACCATCACACAGATGCCAACCCGATGGAATAGATGCAACACTTCCATGCCAGATAATTATTGCTCCAAAAGGAATAGCGTCTTCTGTTCTGCGATGTACCCTTCTCGTTATAATAGGCATCGATGCCGCCAAAACAAGGCTCAAAATAAGCATTACAACCATCA
This sequence comes from uncultured bacterium, assembly GCA_903885635.1. Taxonomy (GTDB): domain Bacteria; phylum Cyanobacteriota; class Vampirovibrionia; order Gastranaerophilales; family Gastranaerophilaceae; genus CAIPUE01. The sequence continues at coordinate 23,142 of CAISJE010000219.1, read as the reverse complement.
TCTCAGCCAAAGAAAATGCTTTTATAGTTTTTCCCATATATCCCCACAAGTTATCTATACATCACATAAAGTTATTTATACAACATAGAATTGTATTTGTCAATAATTTACAATATTCTTTATGGAAAAAGATTTGTTAAAATTAATAGGGAGAAATATAAAAGCCGAGAGAGTAAGAAAAGGATATTCTCAAGAACAAATGGCGGAATTAGCCGAAACGACAAGGCGGACAGTCAGCCTCGTGGAAAGCGGTTTGCAGCATCCCAAGTTCCTTTTAGTTGTCAGGTTTTCACACGTCCTCGATGTAGATATTAACAAGTTTTTAGCTTAATCAGCTTGAAAAAATAACAAGTTTAAAAATTTCAATAAACTTTATTGCTAAAAATATAAAAATATGTTAAAATCTACAATAAATTAAGTGGAGTAAAATATGTATAATGACAAAATTTATTCAATAGATGAAATTAAAAATAAAATTAAAGAAAATGAAAGGTTTTTGAAAGAAAAATACCATGTTCGCGGTTTTTTGATTTTCGGTTCTTACGCCAAAGGTGAACAGACCGAACAAAGTGATATTGATTTACTTGTAGATTTTCAACAGATTATTGATATGTTTGATATGTTTGATTTACAAGAGTATTTACAAAATTTGTTTGGAAAAAAAGTTGATTTGGGAACTAAAAAGGGACTAAAAAGTTTTATCAAAAAATCTATTCTAAAAGAGGCGATTGCATTATGAAAAAAAAGAAATTATCAGAGAAATTGATTAATTAAAAGAGTTGAAAGGTTGAAAGATTGAATGGTTTAGCAGTTAAAATAATAATATTGGCACTTGCGTTATTTTATATTGCGTTTGGTACTTGTTTCGCTGGCGAAAATAACGATTTGAGAGATTATGACGGCATAGAATTAGCAAAAGGTACGTTTATCCCTGTTATAAACACACAGGAGATTTCGACGGCTTCTTTTGATGAAGGTTCCAATGTTAAGTTTATTTCAACATCAGATTTATATTTATACGAAACAAATGTCATTCCTCAAAACACCGAATTTTTTGGGTATATTGAAAAAATTAACGAACCTGTTGTTGGAACTAACGCCTCTTTGGTTATAAAAATAACCAAATTAAAACTTCCTGACGGCTTCGAAACGCCTATTAGAGGCTACATTTACACCGCAGGTAACACGCTTATCGGTGGAGAGCTTACGCAGCCCGCAAGTTACGAAAAAAAGGCTTCTTACAGGCAAGGATTTAGAAGCATGGTTGGGTATGTTCCGGGACCTGCAAGAAAAATGGGCGAACATAAAGTTATTGCTTCAGGTGCAGAACTTTTGATTATTCTTACAAGCCCGCTTTATGTTTCTCATACGGTGGTGGGTGGCGAGTAAACGGTAAGCGGTGAACGGCGAGGAAGAAGTAAAAAGATTGAAAGAGGCGCAGTTTTTTTGTGGATTGCAAATATTTCAGATTGTAACGATATATGGTTTTGGGTAGCAACTTTAATTTTTATCGTTTTTAAAGCATTCGTAGAGATTATAAATGTCATTAAAAGACAAGGAGAATTAAAATGAATATCATGCCGGTTATGCCAACAAGCAACAAAAATCGTACACAACATAAACAATCATTCGGAATAAGATGGAATGTGGATGACTTTAATATTAGTGGCAAAACGCAAGAAATTTTAACTAAATATACCCAAAATTTACCTTCAGACCATTTCTCCAGATTAATTGACAAACTAGACATCTGGGGGCAATTAGGATCAATAAGCTCAAAGAGAGAAACTCAACCTGTATTTAAACTAATTGACGACCCAAATGATTCAAACAAAATGCTTGTGCAAGTTGTTTCTCCAATCTTAGATACGGACAATTCTGTTGAAATATCCTATAATGCCATTCCGAGTGATTTTGTCGCAGCAGTAAAAAAACTTGCTAAAAAAGTTGTGAGAGCCTTGAATAAAGAAGAAAATAGACTGTTTGTTCCAAATAAAAGATTATCCCAAATATTAAAAGAGTATGAATCAAAACACAGACAAATAGAAGAATATGATATACTTCAAAAAGGTAAACCATATTCAGGAATAATCCTCAGTGATCCTGATAAAGCTATATTAAGAATTATCAATTCTTTGCCGAAAAATGACCCTTCGATTGAAACTTTCTTAAATGCAATAGACCCTAAAACCGGAGAATTAGCACGAATAACATCTACGAGGGGGACACCTATAAAAATAAAAATATCAAATGAGGAGCCGGTAAAATATGATAGTTATGGAATTTATTGTCATATAGATACTTGCTCCACAACTACAGGATTTAGCATCCCTAATGAAAAGCCTTTACAGAGTCTTTTGAAAAACATAAAAAAAAGAGTTGACGCAACACAAGTCGATGTCCGTCCAAAAGCTCCACAAATTAATCAAAAGATAAATATAGCAACTCAAACAGAACAAAATTATAGAACAGGGAGAATATGGGATATATTACATACTCGACACTAATCAAAAATGTCCGATAAATTGAATATATTTCACGAATTTGTCCGAAGAACCGATTATAAAGAAAAATTAATTAAAATAGTCAAAACCGTAATTAGAATTTATTATTTATGATATCATAAAGTTGAGTAGTTTGAAAAAGGTTTGAAAAAATGATTACCGTAAAAGATGTTGAACATGTCGCAAAACTTGCAAGATTAGAGCTTTCAGAAGAAGAAAAACAGAAATTTACAAAACAGTTGGGTGATATATTAAAATACGTTGAACAAATGGATGAAGTCGATACAACAGGGGTTAAGCCGATGGCGCATGCTTTTGATGTTGTCAATGTGATGCGTGAAGATGAAGTCGTTTATGAACAGACGAAAGAAGAATTGATGGCAAATGCTCCTGAAGAAGAGAATGGATTTTTCAGAGTGCCAAAGATAGGCTAAAAGTGATAAGTTGATAAAATATTTTTTGCTTTTTACTAAAATATAAGATAAGGGGATAATATTATGAATACAAAATACATATTTGTAACAGGCGGCGTCGTAAGTTCTTTAGGAAAAGGGATTATAGCCGCATCTTTAGGGAGACTGCTTACAGCGAGAGGCTATTCGGTTATTATTCAAAAGTTTGACCCTTATATAAATGTAGATCCCGGTACAATGAGCCCGTTTCAACACGGAGAAGTTTTTGTAACTGATGATGGTGCAGAAACCGATTTGGATTTAGGACATTATGAAAGATTTACTAATACGGCGTTGAGCCAGATTAACAATGTAACCTCAGGAAGCGTTTATCAAACGGTTATAAATAAGGAGCGTAAAGGGGATTATTTGGGCGGTACCGTTCAAACTATTCCGCATATTACAAACGAAATTAAATCAAGAATTCTCAAAGCTAAAAATCAGTTTAAACCTAATTTTTTGATTATTGAAATCGGCGGGACGATTGGTGATATTGAAAGTTTGCCGTTTATTGAAGCAATCAGACAGTTCAAAACTGAAATCGGCTACGGAAATGCAATTTCGATACATTGTACATTATTGCCTTATTTGCCTACTTCGGGAGAATTAAAAACAAAACCTTCACAACATAGCGTAACCGTTTTGAGAAGTTACGGGCTTCAACCTGAAATTTTGGTTTGTAGAACCACACGTTCTATTCCAAAAACAGAAAAAGAAAAATTGGCGCTTTTCTGTTCGGTACCTAAAGAAGCAGTTATTGAATGTAAGGACATGAAAAGTATTTATGAAGTTCCGCTTGCGCTTGAAGAACAAAATATGGCTTCGGTTGTGCTTCAAAGACTAAATTTAGAGGATAAGAAACCTGATTTGGTTTCTTGGACAAGACTTGTTGAAAAAATTAAAAATCCGAAAACGACAATCAAAGTTGCGATTGCCGGCAAATATACCAAGCTTTCGGATGCTTATATTTCTGTTGTAGAATCATTGAAACATGCCGGATATGCAAATGATGCTCAAATTGATATAAAATGGATTAATTCTGAGGATTGTATTGATTACAACAAAGCAGGGGAATTGTTAAAAGATATTCAAGCGGTGGTTGTTCCCGGAGGATTCGGTATAAGAGGAATCGAGGGTAAATTGAATGTTATTCGTTTTGCACGAGAGAATAATTTGCCGTTCTTGGGTTTATGCTTAGGTATGCAGTGTGCGGTTATTGAATATGCAAGGAATGTTGTTGGCTTAAAGGATGCAAATTCAGTTGAATTTGACGAAAATACTCCTTATCCGGTTATTGATTTGATGCTTGAACAAAAAAATGTCCAAGGTTATGGCGGGACAATGCGTTTGGGTAAATACGAATGTCATATTAAAAAAGGCTCTAAAGCTAATGTTGCCTATGGCTCAACAAAGATATTTGAGCGCCACAGACATAGATATGAAGTTAACAATGAATATATGGAGCAATTTAAAAAAGCGGGGCTTGTATTCTCAGGGCTTTCGCCTGACGGAATGTTGGCTGAAATTGTTGAACTGCCTGAACTCGATTGGTTTGTCGCATCACAATTCCATCCTGAATTCAAATCAAGACCGGAAGCACCGCATCCATTGTTTTTAGGACTAATTACTACCGCAAAAAATAAGATGGAAAACCTTTCTAAGGTTAAGAGATTAGACAAAGCGATAAAGTAAAAGAATCTTAAACAAAAGATTTTTTATGTTAAACTTGATTTGTAATATAAAGACAAAGGGCGTTTATGAAGAGAATTTTAATCACAGGCGGTGCAGGATTTATCGGGGGGCACCTTTGCGAAAGATTGCTGAATGAAGGCAATGACATAATTTGTCTGGATAATTTTTTTACGGGTTCTAAGGATAACATTAGACATTTGATTGGGAATTCTCATTTTGAGCTTGTTCGTCATGATATTACAAAAGAATATTTTGCCGAAGTTGACCAAATTTATAATTTGGCATGTCCTGCAAGTCCTCCCCATTACCAGTATAATCCTATCAAAACTATAAAAACATCTATATTGGGCGTAATTAATATGCTTGGGCTTGCCAAACGCTGTAAAGCCACTATTTTACAAGCCTCCACCAGTGAAGTATATGGAGATCCTAAAATTCATCCTCAGACGGAAGATTATTGGGGTAACGTAAATCCGATAGGAGTTAGAAGCTGTTATGACGAGGGAAAACGTTGTGCCGAAACCTTGATGATGGATTATTATCGTCAAAATAATGTTGATATAAGAATTGTAAGAATTTTTAATACATACGGACCGAATATGGATATGAATGATGGACGGGTGGTTTCTAATTTTATACTTCAGGCTTTAAATGGTGAAGATATTACAGTTTATGGCGATGGGCTTCAAACGCGTTCTTTTTGCTACGTTGATGATTTGATTGACGCAATGATAAAGATGATGAATAATCCACAAGGATTTATCGGCCCCGTAAACTTAGGTAATTCAAGTGAAAGAACCATTTTGGATTTCGCCAAGGTTATTATTGAAATGACTCATTCAAAATCAAAAATAATTTATAAAAACTTGCCAAGTGATGATCCGATGCAAAGACAGCCCGATTTAGTACTTGCGAAACGTGAATTAAACTGGCAACCTTCGACGGATATAAAAGCCGGGTTAGAAAAAACGATTAAATATTTTGAAGAAAAAATGATAGAAATTCGAAAGAATTCATAAAGGAGTTAATAATACAAGTAGGTTTAATGGTGTAAAATGCGTATATGTATGATAGGAACAGGTTATGTAGGATTAGTCGCAGGTACTTGTCTGGCTGAGATGGGTAATGAGGTTATTTGTGTAGACAAAGATATAAAAAAATTGGCAAACCTTAAAAAAGGCATAATTCCGATTTATGAGCCGGGGCTTGAAGAGTTAATCAAGGTTAATGTTTTAGAGGGGCGTTTGATTTTTTCTGACGACTTGGATAAAGCCGTTAAGAGTTCATTAATCTGCATTATCGCTGTAGGAACGCCACAGGGGGAAGATGGTTCAGCCGATTTATCTGCTGTCTATCAAGTCGCCGAAAGTATTGCAAAATCAATGAATGAATACAAAGTCATTGTTGATAAATCTACTGTTCCTGTCGGGACTGCACAAAAAGTTGCCGAAATTATAAAAAACAATACAAAGTTTGAGTTTGATGTTGTTTCAAACCCCGAGTTCTTAAAACAAGGTGCTGCGGTAGAAGATTTTCTAAAGCCTGACAGGGTTATAATCGGTTCAAATTCCAAAAAAGCCTCTGAAATTATGCAGGATCTTTATTCGCCGTTTTTAAGAACAGGAAATCCTGTTATTTTAATGGATGTTAAATCGGCAGAAATGACTAAATATGCAGCGAATTCTTTTTTAGCCGCAAAAATATCTTATATAAATGAAATTGCCAATATTTGTGAAAAAGTTGGTGCTGACGTGGAAATGGTAAGAGTCGGGATGTGTTCAGACAGCCGAATCGGTTCAAAATTTTTGTTTCCGGGGCTTGGTTATGGCGGAAGCTGTTTTCCAAAAGATGTCAAAGCTATGATTAAAACGGCTAAGGTTTTTGGGTGCGAACATAAAATGTTATCATCTATTGAAGATACAAATAAAGAACAAAGAAAAGTTTTTATTGAAAAAATTTTTAATAAATTCGGACAAAATTTAGCAGGAAAAACTTTTGCAATCTGGGGACTGTCATTTAAACCTAAAACTAACGATATGAGAGAATCTCCTGCGATTACAATAATTGAAGTACTCCTTGCACATGGTGCAAAAATCGCAGCATTTGACCCTAAAGCGATGGAAACGGCTAAAACAATTTTCTCAAACAAAATTCATTACGCAAAAAATGCTTATGACGCGTTAAAAAATGCTGATGGTTTATTGCTTTTGACGGAGTGGAACGAGTTTAGACGTCCGGATTTTGACAAAATTAAATCGCTGTTAAAAACGCCTGTGATAATCGATGGCAGAAATTTATACGACCCAAAACGTTTAAAATTTAAAGAAATAGAATACATCTGTATCGGTAAATCTATTTAGTAAAATTCAAACACATATTCTCAAATGCCAACTGAGGGTTAATATGATCATCTATCTGCTGTTTTGCAAGCTCAATCGATTTTAAGTCGAATAAAATTTTGGATTTGATTAAATTATTTTCCAAATTTGATTTTAAAAGCGCAAGTAAAAAACTTTGAAGTCCGTCCAGAATTTTTTGACTGCCATGTTCTTTGGAAAGTAAAAATAAATTTTGAGCTAAGTCTAATGAATTTTTGCGTTCAATCTGTGGGTAACCAACAAAAATACTTTCAACTAAAGAATAATCACTGTCCTCAAATTTATAAGACGGAACAAAAAAACTTTGCGAGCGAGAAATTATGGTTTCTATCAAATCATTTTTATCTCGTGTCAAAAAGAAAAATGTCGTGTTTTCAGGCGGTTCTTCAATAATTTTCAAAAGAGAATTTGCGGTTTCCTGATGGAAATTAGTTTCATTCAAGCCCAACGGAACCCATGTTTCTTCATCCCCGTTTTTTTCAACCTTAGCATCACAAAAAATAAATACACGGTGATAATCAGAAGTGTTCAACAAAGAATTTTTGACCAGTTGCGACTGTTTAACAGAAATTACCGTTTTGGATTCATCATCAGATGGTTTGTTATCTATTCTTGAAATAGTCAAAACCGCGGGGTGCTGCTTTTCTCTAACCCAATTACAATTGAGACAACGACAGCCTTCGTTTTGAAATTCTTTACAGTTTAAAAGCCTTGCAATCTCGGTTGCCAAATCGTACTGTGCAGAAATATCATGCCCATAAAATAAAATACTATGTGCAAGCGCATGCGAAGATGTGCCTGAATTTTTAAGCCCCTGCTCAAAATACTCTGTTAAAAACGGATATTTTTCTTTTAAATTGTTTGCAAACATATTAAATCCTATTTGCTTAAATCTTCTCATAAAAACTATTTTAAGGCAAAAAATAGGTTGTCCAAAATGAATGAACAACCTATTTGCAAAATTAACTTTAAAAATCTAACCTCTGATACCGAGTTTTTTGATAAGCTCTCTGTATTCAGCAACACTGTTAGCTTTCAAATAAGACAGAAGTCTTTTTCTACGACCAACCATCATTAACAATCCGCGTTTTGTAGCGAAATCTTTTTTATTGATTTTTAAATGTTCTGTAAGTTCGTTGATTTTTTGGCTCATCATAGCGATTTGAACAGACGTAGAACCTGTATCCTTGTCATTTTCGCCGTACTTTGTGATGATTTCTTTTTTGTTTTTTAAATTAATACTCATTATTTTTCCTTTGACTATTTATATCGTGTACAACAATGATATTACATAAAGAAAAAAAATCAATATATATGTTACAAGCACTTAAAACTTGTCGAACTAGCCAACGATTGCATTCGCTAATGCAGCGCAGTTATTCATTTTCCCTGAATAAAAAATACTACTCATGAAACTATCTCTAAGCACTGATACATTTATATCCGCATCAGAATAACGGTTGCAAGTTAATGAGTATTTTGTTTGGGCAGATTGAAATAATGATTTGTTTTTGCCTGATTGCGCATGTTGAAATTCACGATAGGCTACATATTTATTTTTATCATAAATATTCAATTGAGATTTAGCTGCTTCATATTGCGCCCTTTTAGCTTCCATTTCTTGCTTAGCATTATCAGCGGTAGCATAAATGCTTTCAAGTGGCTTGTTTTGAAATGGCGATGCTTGAACATCAGTACTCATAAAAAATCCTCCAATATTTCCCCGTATGAGCTTGCGGAAAAATTAGGAATTTTTCTCGCAAGCTCCCTTGTCCGGCTCGCACCCATACCACCAGCTATCCCGCAGCTGGTATGGGTGCGAGCACTTCCAAGGTCGGACTTGAAAAATCTCAAAAAACTGTCATTTTTTGGATTTTTCCGCATCCTCTATATATATAAAGTATTTTTGTGCAAAAAAATTGCCTTTTTCGTGTTAAAATAAATTCGGAAGTAGGATGGGCTTTAGCCCATCAAAATGGGGCGAAAAACATGATTGAACGTTATTCTTTAGAAAAAATGAAAATAATTTGGGACTTACAGTCAAAATTTGATTACTACCTCAAGGTCGAATTGGCTGTTTGCGAGGCATATTCTGTTTTAGGGCAGATAACAAAAGAAGATTTGACCAAGATAAAAAATCTTGCAAAATTCGACCTGAAAAGAATTGATGAGATTGAAAAAGAGGTCAACCATGACGTAATCGCGTTTTTGACCAATGTCAACGAAAATTTGGGCGAAGATTTGGCAAAACACGTTCACGTCGGGCTTACAAGCTCTGATGTTATAGACACTGCACTTGCGTTACAAATCCAAGATGCGGGAGCAATAATTAACGAAGATTTGGAAAATGTTGTAAAATCGTTAAAAAATTTGCTCAAAAAACATAAAAATACGATTTGTATTGGGCGCTCGCACGGAATTCACGCAGAAATTATGACTTTTGGGGTCAAAATTTGCTCTTGGCTTGATGCGTTTGAAAGAGTAAAAAAGAATTTCAACTATGCACTGGATGAAATAAAAATCGGACAAATCTCAGGACCTGTCGGAACTTATTCAAATATATCACCTGAAGTGGAAAAAATCACCTGTGAAAGGCTGGGGCTACGCCCCGCGAAAATTTCAACCCAAGTAATCGCTCGTGATTTACACGCTTATTTTATGCAGTCACTTGCGATAATCGCCTCAGTAATCGAACAATTCTCAATCGAAATAAGGCATTTGCAACGCACAGAGGTTTTGGAGGTGGAAGAAGGATTTAAAAAAGGTCAAAAAGGTTCTTCAGCCATGCCGCATAAAAAAAATCCTATCTCAAGCGAGAATTTATGCGGACTTGCAAGGGTCGTAAGGTCAAATTCCTTCGCTGCGATGGAAAATATTGCACTTTGGCATGAGCGAGATATTTCTCACAGCTCTGCGGAGCGAATAATTTTTCCCGACAGCACGATTTTGGTTGATTATATGTTGAACAGGTTTAAAAATGTGGTTGATAATTTGGTCGTACATGAAAAAAACATGCTGAAAAACGCAAATCTTTTTGGCGGGATTGTTTACTCTCAAAAGGTTTTGTTGGAACTTATAAACAAAGGCTTAAAGCGTGAAGAGGCTTACAAATTGGTTCAAAAAAATGCCCTCGATGCTTTTGAGAATAACGGTGATTTTAAATTGAATTTAGAAAAAGACATCGAGGTTAAAAAATATTTATCTGCTGATGAAATAAAAAATTGTTTTAACCCTGATGATTATCTCAAAAATATTGAAGATATTTACAAAAGGTTTGATTAAGAGAGGGCAAAAATGAAGCTATTGCACACGATGATTAGGGTCAAAGATATTAAAAAGTCTTTGGAGTTTTATACTAAATTGTTTGATTTGAAATTGGCTAAAGAAAAGCGCTTAGCGGATTGCACTTTGTATTTTTTGTCGGATAAAGAGGGCTATACCCAAATAGAATTAACCCATAATGATGAAACGCCACAAAATGGTTATGAAATCGGAACAGGTTTTGGGCATTTCGCATTTGAAGTTACTTCAATGGCAGAATTTACAAAAAAATTGCATGACTTGGGGTATGAATATCTTTACGAGCCTTATAATTTGCAAGGTATCACCTCCAAAATAGCGTTTGTCAAAGACCCCGACGGATATGAAGTCGAATTGGTCGAAAAGAAATAATAAAAAAAGAGCCAATTTTTCTAAATCAGCTCTTTTTTACAGTTCAATAATGTTAAACCAAGTTTTTCTTAACTTCTTTTTTGTAAATTTCAACGTTCGGCTGTATAACCTCAGGCATCGGTTCGTTCGCAGGGGTTGTTAAACCTGCATTTTGTCTCAATATGTTACCTGTATATAATGTTTCAAAATGCTTAAGCTCAATAAATCTTGCGATGGATTTGACTGACAAATCATTTAAAACAATCTCTGATACGGGATGTTGAGCTTTGTAAGCACTCATTGCACCGTTCATAAGTGCGTTTGTCGCTTTATCGTCCGTTTCAACATAAACAAAAGTGTAAAATGAGTCATTGTTTTTCGGGTCTAAATCAGATTCGGCATTATAGTGCAAATACCCTGGTCCAATGTTAGTGTCAGTTGCAATTTGGGATTTTAAAGACTCGTTTTTCATCTGTTTTTCCCACAAAGTTGCACCTAAAAAAGCATCCCCAAAATATTCGACAAAATGAGTTTTTTTGCCGTTTAATTTAGCTTCGACGTTGAATATTGCAAGTTGCAAGGCTTCATTTTGAGCAATATCAGGGTTTAAGAATTCTTTTTGAGCAGCAAGAGATGCTTCAAGCATTTTCTTAGTATTTTCTTTGCTTACGCCTGCGTATGCCATTGTGAATAGTGTTGCATCGTCAAAAATAGAAAATCTTCCGCCTACATCATCGTGTACAAGTCCTGATAATTTTATTTCGCCACTGTCGACAACTTGTCTAAGCTTACTTTTTTCGCTTGATTGGTCGGTCATCGCAACAAATCTGTCTGAAACATCTTGTTTGCCGAGTTTTTCTTGCATTAATTTCTTTGCACTTTCATAAGCTACGGTTGTTTCAAGCGTTCCACCGGATTTAGAAACAACAAGGAACTTTGTTTTATTCAAATCAAGGTTTTTGGTAAATCTTTTAAAGCTTTCAGGGTCGATTCCTGAGTAAAAATGAACGCATGAGTCATCGCCTAGCATGTTCATCATTGCTTCTGTGGTGTGACGTGAGCCGCCGATTCCCAAGACCGCAAGATCTGCAAACCCGCCTTTTTTAGCCTCATCAGCCAATGTGTATATTGCATCCAAATTTTTAAGCTGATTTTCAGGTAACACCCCAATCCAATTCAAAAATTGACCTGATTTGCCCGCTCTTGCACTAATATCCTTGACTGCGTTTACAGCCGAATTACTTAAATCTGTCATATTGTCTCCTTTAACTACTTGCTATATCAGTGTAATCGTTACCAAGCAAAATTTCAAGCTTTTATTAATTTTTTTAAGATTTTTATGTATAATGAAAAGCGTAATGCAAGGTCAAAAAAAATGAACAAACAAAATAAAAAAAAGTTTTCAGATAAAGTTATTAACAGATTAACATTATATCACTGTATTTTGACGGATTATATCCTGAGAAATATTGAGTTTATTTCAAGTCCGCAAATTGCGGCGTTGCTTAAAATCGATGATTCGCAAGTGCGAAAAGATATAAGTTTGCTTAATAATGTCGGTAAATGCCGTGTCGGATACATCGCAAAAGATTTGAAAGAGAACATAGAAAAAACCCTCGGGTTTGAAAAACCAAAATACGCATTTATTATTGGTGCAGGGAATCTTGGTTCTGCACTTGCTAAATATGATAACTTTGCAAATTATGGGCTTAATGTCTTGGCTTTGTTTGATAACAGTTCTTTAAAGGTGGGTGCGAAAATTAATAACAAACAAGTTTATCATATCTCAGAATTACCTAATTTGGCACAAAAGCTTTCTGTCGAAATCGCAATTATGACTGTCCCGAGAGAGTTTGCTCAAACAACTGCTGATTTTTTGGTTAAGTCGAATATTAAATATATTTGGAATTTTACCCCGACAGTACTTTTCGTTCCAAACAATATTCAAGTCTGGAACGAAAATTTAATGGGAAATTTCTTGCAATTTACTTATCAAAAATAAAGATTGTTTTATAATTAGGCAGTTTTTTTATCGGTTGCTGCTTTTAGTGCTGCTACTGCACCTGAGAGCTTGCCAAATTCTTGCAAGCTCTTGCCTATTGATTGAAGTGCAGTATCACTTGCTGCCGTTGCTGCCGTTCCTGCAGTTGTTCCTGCAGTTGTTGTTGTCGCTCCTGTAGTTTGCCCTGTTTCGCCGGCTGCAATTGGAGGAGGCGCAGAGGGTGCGCTTACAGGATTACTTGCTAAGGCATTTCCGACCATGGATGTTGCGATACCTGCTGCCGTTGTTGCAGCTCCGACGACTACAACAGCATCAGCACCTGTCTTGGCAACTTGTGCCACTTTTTGAGCGGTTGTGAACTTTGTGGTTGCTAAAGTCAATTGTTTGAATGCATTGTTAGATGTGCTGGTAGCTTTTTTAGTTGTTGTTGCCAACTGAGTGTCAATTCCCTGTTTTTGACCTGTTTTTGCCTCTATTTGAGCGTTAATATCTGCTAATTTTTGTTCATTTTCTGTGTTTTTTGCGTTTTCTCCACTGCCAGCAACATTTTCTTCTCCCTTGTTTGAAGAATCTGTCGGGGCACTTGCAATATTTAATGAGAACGCACTATTTGAGCCTGAACCTGTTCCATCAAATGGGTTTAAAGCTTCTTTTTGAGCTTCCAATTCTTGAATTTCGTTACCGACGGTGCCACTTTTTTCAGATAAGGCTGCAATTTTTGGAGTCGCTCCTTTTATTTGGGCTACAGCTTTTTTGGATTCTGCTTGAGAAGCAACTGATAATTCTTTAACGTCTTGAGTAGATTGACCTGATTTAGTAGTAGATGCGTTTGCCGTGGTAGTGCTTGCTTCACCTTTATTTGTTGCTGCATTTGCACTTGCAACGGCAGAATTTGCTTGTGCTTTACCGTCGCCTGTTGACTTAGTGGAACTTGTGCCTTTATTAGCTTGAGATTTAGCAACGTCAAAAACTGATGCTCCGCTTTTTAATGCTTTATCTGTAGCGCTCATATACGGAGGCTTTTGAGTTGAGCCTGTTGAAGATGTTCCTGATGTTTGATTTAATTTTAAAAGATTGTTTTTAGTGTCGATTGCCATTTTTATGTTCTCCTTAATGCTTAGTCTCTTAAGTATATAAAGTAGTATATATAAAATATATTGCTATTTTGGGCTATTGATATATTATATTTGTTACATGTCTTTACATGCGCGGCTGAAACTCACTGTTTTAAGGGGTATATTTTTATTACATAGCATATACTTTGTTTTAAGAATTTTTGATTTTGCATTAAAATATCGGAATTTTCTTGAAATTTCTCTGCCTATATAGTATAATTGTTGGAAAAGGGGACAGGATTTGAATAATTTTTTTACCGATAAAAAGCTTGGAATTGTATATAATCCGATAATAAAAAACTCATCCGAGGCTTTGCAGTCTTTGGAAAATGCTCTTAAGGCAAGAAATTTACATTTTGAAAAATATACTTTAGATACAATGCAAAAAGGGGTTGATTTTGTTTTTGTAATCGGAGGCGATGGGACTTTATTAAAAGCTGCGAGATTTTATTCCAAAGAATTCGCGCCTGTTTTTGGTATTAATCTTGGGCGTTTAGGGTTTTTATCTCAAACGAAAGAAAGTGAAATTTCAAGTGCAGTCGAGAAAATATTAAATGCCAAATACAAGATTGAAGACAGGCTTATGTTAATTTCTAACGATAAAGTTATGGCGTTAAATGACTTTATTATAAAAGGGGCTTCTGCTTCAAGAACTTCGAGATTTTATTTGAGTATTGACGGGAAATTCGTCTGTGATTACTTGGCTGACGGGTTAATTGTTTCAACCCCGACAGGGTCAACCGCTTATGGGCTTTCCGCAGGTGGGCCGGTTCTTTCTCCCAGCTTGGATGCGATTGTAATTGTACCGATTTGCCCACATACTCTGACTGCAAGACCTTTGGTCATTCCTTCGACTGAAAAAATTACCATTTCCACCTGTGACAGTTGCACAAGTTTTGTGGTAATTGCGGACGGACAGGAGTCTTATACGATTAATACAAAAATAGACATAGAACGTTCGAAATTTAACGCAAAACTTGCACTTTTGGATGAAAATGAATTTTATTCGATACTTAGGAATAAATTACATTGGGGCTTGGCTCCGAAAGGGTGAGAGCGAAGTAAAAAGCAAAAAGGGAAAAGAAACGAGAAGGACAAAACTATTAAACTATTCGACTTTTCAACTAAAAAAATGATAAAACAAATATTAATAAAAGACTATATATTGATAGATGAACTGCTCGTCAAGCTCGACGAGGGGCTTAACGTGATTACTGGTGAAACAGGGGCGGGAAAAAGCATTATAATTAACGCTATCGATTTGGTTTTTGCGCCAAGAGTAAGCAAAGATATTATTAAAAAAGGTTGCGAAAAGGCTTCTATTGAGATTGTTTTAGTACATAATAAACCCGAAGTCACAAAGTTACTTGAAGAAAACGGCATTGAGGATTTTGGCGAGGAAATTGTTATTTCAAAAGAAGTTTCACAAAACGCCGTCAGGACAAGAGTTAACGGCACATTGGTCAATCAGGATTTTGTTAAAATCTTAAAAGATAAATTTTTGGATATTCATTCTCAAAACCAATCGTATTCATTTTTACAGCCTAAATTTCACATAAATTTGCTTGATAGTTACGCAAAAGAGGCTTATGGAGAGGCGTTGATTGAATATAAGTCGCTTTTTGCCAATTATCAGAATCTCTGCGCGGAGCTTGAAAAAGCCAAATCGCTTGCTGATAAGACCGAAAGCCAGATTGAGTTTTTGAAATTTCAAATAAACGAAATTGATGATGCTCAAATTAACGATGAAAACGAGTATGAAAACTTGAAACAAGAGCTGAGTATTTTAGAAAATGTTGAAAAATTAAAAGAGCTTACGGGGGCTTCTTATTGGGGCTTAAGCGGCGATGACGGTTCGATTATCGGAGCGATAGGTCAAGTGAAAATGAATATTGCTAAAGCTGTTCAAATGGATGAAAAATTAATATCTATTGAGGAAAATTTAATAACTTCGGTTGAAATTTTACAAGAAATCTCCGCTTCGCTGAGGGATTATTCTCAAAATTTGGAGAATGACGCGCAAAAAATGAATTCTATTCAAGAGCGGATTTTCCTGCTTGATAAGCTAAAGCGCAAATACGGCTGGTCTTTGGCTGAAGTGATGCAAACTTTTGAGAATTTAAGAACTGAATATGAGCAAATTGAGTTTTCGACACAGCATATTGATAAATTGGAGCAGGAAATCCACTCGATTTTATTAGAATTACAAACAAAAGCTGAAAATATTTCTCAATACCGTGAAAATTTTGCACAAGTGTTATCCGCATTAATTGAGGAAAGGCTTGAAAAATTAGAGCTTCCGAGGGTTAGATTTAAAATTGAAGTTGCACCTTGTGAGCTAAATTTTGACGGCAAAAATAGAGTAGAATTTTTGATTTCGACTAATGTTTCAGAGGATTTGAAACCGATTGCGAAAGTAGCATCAGGTGGTGAAATTTCTCGTATTATGCTTGCTATTAAGACTATTTTTGCCCAAAATGATGAAATAGACACAGTAATTTTTGATGAGATAGACACAGGCATTTCAGGTAAGACTTCCCAGAGTGTTGCGGAGGAAATAGTCGAACTGTCAAAATTCCGCCAGATAATTTTAATTACGCATCAACCGATTATTGCATCCAAGGCGAATAAACATTTTTATGTTACAAAAGCTCAAGACGAGACATCCACAAGGATTGGAGTATACGTTCTGGTCGGCGAGAATAGGATTAAGGCGTTGGCGGAACTTGCAGGCGGAGAGATAAACGAGCAATCCATAGATTTTGCTAGGTCTTTAGTCGGATAATTATTTAGAAACATTAAACTTTTATACAATGATTTTACTGCACCAAACATGTATCATAGATGGTAAGTGTTGGAAATTAGGTATTACATTCAACGAATAATCGATTTCATGTAGTCGAATGGCGAACCCATGTCACAAATCAAAGTCAAGCGTTGAATGCGATTCGGTATACGAAAAGTAAAAATGAAAGTGTGAAAGTTATGAAAGAAATTTTTCAAACGTTGGCGGTTTCTGCCGTTATTTTTTATATGAGTGTTCTGCCTGTTTGTGCGTCGTGTCCCATAAAATTGACAGAAAATATAACCGGTGCCGCTTGTTCGGTGCCGGAATTAAATAAGCTCGAAAAAGGTAGAAGTATGAAAGAAAATCTTTATTCAAAACCTAAAGGTGAAAGAGATTTAAGACCAATAAGGATTACTCCCGAGATGAATAAATCGAATAATAGTAATTGTCTTTTCGGAACCTGTTTTTATAAAACTATTTTAGATAGATAAAACCCTGAAATTTAGGAGAGAGCATGCGAGTTGCTCTCTCCCTTTTTATTCTGCGCGCTCAAAAAACCCTGCGATTTGTTTATGCGAAAGTGTTTTGGCAATCGGGCGACCGTGCGGGCATGTGTAAGGTTTTTCACAGGTACGCCAATTTTTTATGATTTCCTGCATTTGCCAGATATTAAGTTTTTGTCCAGCTTTTACAGAAGCTTTACAAGAGGTCATTATGAGAATTTTTTCCTCAAGCCCGTCTAAATCACCCGATAAGTTTTCTAAAATATCCGCTAAAAGTTCTCTCGGGCTTACTTTTGAAAGCATTTGGGGCACTTTTTTAAAAATCAGTTCGAAGTCTTTCAAAAATTCTATTCCATATCCGAATTTTTCAAATTTTTCCCTATTTTCGTTAATCAACTCAGCTTCGGTTGCTGATACTTGTAGAACATCTGAAATAAAAAGGAGTTGGGAGGCAGGTTGTTTTTGTGATTTTAATTTTTCGTAAATAAATCTTTCTTCGGCTATATGCTGATCCACAATCTCAAGCCCGTCTTCTTTTTCAATTAATATATAGGTATTTTTGTACTGACCAATAATATTTTCGTTGGTTGAAAGGTTGAATGATTGAATAGTTGAAGGGTCTAAAGGTTGGATTGTGGGTGTTGCAAGCAGGCTGGGTTGAATTAAATCTTCGTCATTCACATAAACATCATCATTTGCTTCTGTTATTTGAGGCTTAGGCATTGAAAAAACATTGCTTGAAATTGAAGCCAAAACCTCGTTTTTTTGTCTGAAAGAAATATTTGAAAGCGCCATATCAACCGAAGAATAAATAAAATTAAATATCTGGTTCGTGTTTTTGTATCGTACCTCTTTTTTTGTCGGATGAACATTGACATCAATTTCGCTCGGTGGTAATTCTAAATTAAGCACCACAAAAGGATATTTAGCGTTTCCGATTAAATTCTTGTAAGCCGTATCGATTGATTTTTGAAAAACAGGGCATTTTACCGTTCTTGAATTAATATATATATGGTAACTTTTTTTACTCGAACGGGTATAATCAGGCGTACTTACCAAGCCGGAAATTTTAAATCCTGAAATTTTATCTGTTTTTAAAACTTCTTTTAAATTGTCCACAACATCTTGAGAATAAACTTCTTTAAGCGTTGTTTTTAAATCATTTAGTCCGATTGTTTTTAATACCGTTTTGCCGTTATTTTTAAGTTCGAAAGAGATATGAGGGTTTACGATAGCCAAAGATTGTGTTAATTCTTGGATGTAAGAAAATTCTGTTTTAGGGTTTTTCAAAAACTTTAGACGGGCGGGAAGATTATAAAAAAGGTTTCTTATGTCCATAATCGTGCCTATTGCACATCCTGCCTGCACTTTTTTCACCTGCGAGTTTTCACATTCAACCTTTGTCCCGTAATCGAAATCTTTTGTGCGAGTGGTGCAGGTCAATTTCGAGATGGAAATTATGCTCGAAAGTGCTTCTCCGCGAAACCCGAGAGTCGAAATAGCGAAAAGATCTTCGTCTGTTTCGATTTTGCTTGTGGCGTGTTTAGAAAACGCCAACAGTATATCGTCAGGATGAATCCCTGAACCGTTATCGGCAATACGAAGGTCACGACATTCGTTTGAAATTTCAACGGATATTTTAGTTGCACCCGCATCGATTGAATTTTCAACAAGCTCTTTTACCACCGATGCCGGACGTTCTATTACTTCACCTGCTGCGATTTGGTTTATTAAATGTTTTGATAGTTGCTTAATTCTGCTCATTTTTCCCCATAAGTTAATTTTAGTCCAGAGCGATTATTTTTTCAAATATCCTTTAAACTAATGATTACAATCTTAACATAATTCCTTATACTATAATCTGAGGCTACTGCACAAGTATAGAAAATTTGTTTTTTCTTGGTTGTGCAGTGGGCGAGCTATCAGAGGTGAGAATAGCCAAATCGGCACGAGAAGGGCCGTTTAGCCATTCGACACTGGACGTCATGAGGTTAATAAAAGAATTAGGGGATTATATGGCAAGACCACGTTTAAAATCAAATTTAGCACCGAAAATAGTCGAGAAAAAGGCTAATTTAAAATTAGTCGATGATAACGCGATTAAAACCACCGCTTATAGTGATATTAATCTTAAAAAATGGCGTGATTATGAGCATGTTAAAACCGATACATTCTGGGAATTTCCTAACCGACTAAAAGACGGCGGACATTCGAACGAATACCATGGGAATTATATCCCACAAATTGCGCAGCAATTTTATGAAAGATTTACCAAGAAAAATGATATTATACTCGATTTATTTTTTGGTTCGGGAACATCGGGAATTGAAGCTATAAATATGCAAAGACGCTGCATTGGCGTCGAATTGAAAGAGGATTTGGCGGAAAAAGTCTCCGAAAAATTCACCCCAAAACAGTTGGTTACGGATGTGAACATAGTTTGTGCCGATTCAGCTTCTGAGATGGCAAAAGAAAAAATTCAAGCCAGACTTGAGATTATGGGCAGAAAACAGGCTCAATTTTTAGTGCTTCATCCACCTTATGATGATATTATAAAATTTTCCGACAAAAAAGAGGATTTGTCTAACTGTTCCAGCACAGAGGAATTTTACGAATTGTTTGAAAAAGTTGCAAAAAACGGCTATGATTTACTGGAAAAAGGTCATTTTGCGGCACTTATTATCGGGGATAAGTATTCAAACTCCCAAATTCAACCGCTAGGATTTGAATGTATGAAACGGATGAATAATTTAGGATTTATAACAAAATCCATTATTGTAAAAGATATTCAGGGCAACGAAAAAGCAAAAGGCAAAACCGCCAACCTATGGCGTTACAGAGCCTTGGCAGGCGGATTTTACATATTTAAACATGAATATGTCATGATTATGCAAAAAGTTTAAAACCCAACATTCAAAGTACCCCAAGCCTCTTTTTTATCAACATCATATCCAATGTAAAAATTGCTTGAGGATGTAGGATTGTTATTAGTTCCTCTAAAATAGATGTTTGTTCCGTTAAATCCAATTGTTTTACCAGGTGTTCCGTAATTAATTCCTAAACCATCGACACCAAAACGTGCCTTTGGGGGTTGCTTAAGGTTATAAGGATTGGCTTGTTCAATACTTGGTGAGTCCTTCTTCTTCCCTATTCCGAGGAAAGACGTAGCACGATCTCTAATTTGATCAGGTGCTATTCCTAAATTTTTCAAGACCTTCTCCCCTTCCTTCCTTAATTGCGGAAGTATGAATTGATTAATAACATAATTTTGGTCTGGCATTACTTGACCACTTTGATTCGTCACCGTCCCATAATAATCCCTAGACTGTTCTTGCGATGTTGGGTCTAGGGCAGCTGCCCTAGACATTTTAGCAATTTCATTGCATCGCTCCGCTGTTGCGCCATCTCCACCACTGCCCCAGATGGTATTTGTCATTTGCGGAGCACTTGTGTTATCATCGCCGCGTACGTTGATTATCACCACCGGTGATTCTTGACTTGGAATAATTCTTTCTGCCATTTTAAATCCTCCCTTTAATTATCCTAATATTATTTCCCTTACATTAAAAAAACAATCGGCGATAAAATATTGCCTTTTATTAACATTTTGTTACATAATAATAAATATTTTTTGATATATAATTCTATTATGAAGCAGAGTTCATTGTTTGATATAATTTCACCGATAATGGTAGGGCCGTCCAGCTCGCATACGGCAGGCGCCGTGAGATTAGGACTTTTGTCCAGAAATATCTATGGATTAACACCTAAGAAGATTACTTTTAAGCTTTATAACTCCTACGCCTTGACAGGCAGAGGGCACGGTACTGACAAAGGATTGCTCGCAGGGGTTTTGGGAATTCCGGTAGATGATACAAGAATAAAGAATATTTTTGACTTACACGAGGCAAATGAAGTTAATTATCAGTTTGAATTTCTGGAAGATTTTAACCGCCATCCAAACTCCGTTGATTTCATTTTTGAAGGTACTCAAAAAATGACTGTTTCAGGTGATTCTGTTGGTGCGGGGAATGTTCGAATTACCAATATCAATAATTTCCCTGTCGATTTGACAGGTGAGTATAATTCATTGGTTTTAATTTATAAAGACAGGTTGGGTATTCTTTCAAAAGTTAGTGGGATTATTCAAACCGAAGGGGTTAATATAGCCGCAATGAATTGTGAAAGAATAGCAAAAGGCGAGGATGCTTCAATGTGTATGAGTCTTGATTGTGCGCTTAATTATAGTATTATTGAAAAAATTAAACGAATTGATGATATTTATTTGGTCAGACATGTCGGGAAATTGGAAAGTTAATATGAAAAAAAATATTTCGACCTTTAATGAATTACTTTCAACTTGCGGACAGCAAAATAAACGTACATATGAGCTTTTTCAGGAAAAAGAAGCGTTTTTGCTTGATATTGAAATTGAAAAAGTACGGTCAAAAGTTAAAAAGAGCCTTGATGCAATGAAAGAGGCTATACATATCGGATTGAGTTCAAACGAAAAATCCATCAGCAAACAATGCGGAGACGATTGCGAAAAGCTTCAAAAACGCTATAAAGCCAATGAGCCATTGTTCGGTAAATTATTCAAAAAAATTACCGCTTACGCCCTTGCCACAATCGAAGAAAATTTAAGGATGGGAAAAATCGTTGCCTGTCCGACTGCGGGGTCTTGCGCGATAGTTCCTTCTGTACTTGTTGCTATATCAGAAGAGCTTAATATTTCAGAGGACGAGCAAATAAACGCCCTTATAACTGCAGGCGCTATAGGTTCGATTGTCCAAAACAAAGTTGCTTTGGCAGGTGCGATTGCGGGTTGTCAGGCAGAATGTGGAGTAGCCGCAGCTATGAGTGCGGGTGCGTTGGTGCAAATCCTTGGCGGAAGCGAAAAGCAGATGGTGCACGCGGTAGCGCTGGCTTTAAAAAATATTTTGGGTTTAACTTGTGACCCTGTAGCAGGATTAGTCGAAATTCCCTGCGTAAAAAGAAACGTATTTTTGGCAATTCACTCCGTAACAGCGGCTGAATTAGCGCTTGCGGATATCGAAAGCAAAATCCCCACTGACGAAGTTGTTGACGCTTTATGTCAAACAGGGCAACTTATGTCGCCGATGTTAAAAGAAAGCTCGCAGGCAGGACTTGCTAAAACAAAAACAGCTTTGAAAATAGAACAAAGAGTATTAAATAATATTTAAATTGAATTTAGACAAAAAAAGGAGACAAAAATGGAACGAATACAACTACTAACAACGGAAAATGCGCCGGCAAAATCAAAAGAGGTTATGGAAGAAATCACCAAAGGCGGAGGGAAAATTATCAATATTTTTAAAGCTATGGCGAACTCTCCTGCAGTTTTGAAGACTTTTTTCGGAATCGCTAAAGCACTGGAAGAAAAAACTTTAGATAACGCTATAGCTGAAAGAATCGCGATTCAAGTTGCGACTATGAATAATTGTGAATACTGCTTGGCGGCACATTGTTATTTAGCTTCTCCAATTCTTTCTCAAGAAGAAATCTCATCAGCAAGAGGTGGACAATCTGCGGACGCCAAAGCTCAATCAGCTTTAGATTTCGCAGGTTCCGTGATGAAAAATGTAGGTAAAGTCAGTGATGAAGAACTCGAAAAAGTTAAATCAGCAGGATTTTCGGAAGGTGAAGTACTTGAAATTGTTGCGGTTGTTACACAAAACTTTTTTACAAATTCAATAAATAACGTTTCAAAAACTAAAGTGGATTTCCCAAAACCTAAAGCTTAAAGAAGACAAAAAAACTAGCTGCCTAAGAGCAGCTAGTACTTCATAATCTTGGGAGGAGATTTGGGGATAGTTGTACCATGCATGATAATCCAAGGCATGTTTTTTTGTTACTATCAAGAATAAAAAATTAATAAAAATTTACAATTGATTTAAATTGGTAACAGGTCAGCAGGAAAAAATTTCATGCAAATGGAGCATGAAAAATTGACATGAAGTGTTAAATTAATTGAATGATAGATGAAAGATGTAAAGACTGTTCATTATTCTTGGAATTTCAAGAATTAAAGAAAAT
>CAISJE010000218.1 GCA_903885635.1 uncultured bacterium | reverse complement strand
TCTTCTAGGATTTTTGCTCTCTGTGAGTATTTCAATAATATCAGTAATTGAAAAATACCATTTTTCTATTTTTTCGTCCCAAAGCGAGCGAATTTTATTTTCTTCAAAAATTTTTATTTCATCAGGCATTAATTTTCTCCTACATTAAACTTAATTGTTGTTCTAGATTTGGATTTTTGTTTGGATTTGTCATTATTTCATACATTTTGAATAGATATTCTAAACGTTTTTCGTCACTTTCAAAAGGTTTTTGGCGATAGCAAAGTTCTATTGCAATATCCAAATTGTGATGTGCTCTTTTCAACCCTTCAGGCATTTTATCGGGATCATATAATTCAGCCATTGTTTTTTCAGGGTGTTTTTCACGCTCATTTAAAATTTCATTAACATGCATTTCAATTTTTTTCTTTTGATTATCGCTAATTTCAGGAAATGGGAAGGTATTATAACAAAGTAAAGATGAGTATCTTATTCGCTCTTCTAATCTGCCAGCAACAGACTGAACCCAAAGCATATGCATTTTTGAAGTTAACACTCCAAACAACCATGGATCAGCATTATATACGGCATAAGCACTATCTTTAACTATTATGCCTTTGCCAAGAAAACCAATCGGAATATAGCTTCGTTTTTCTGAAGAAACCCTTGGCATAATAATTGAATATGAATCTTGATGTCTTATCTCTATAAAACGATATGGCAATTTTGCGAATTCTCTAGTCGCTTTCTTTTTACTGGATTCTCTCATTTTTTTGACAAATTCCACTCTTTTCTCTATAAATTCATCGCATAATGCTTCATCTTTTGTTTCTTCTGTAATCCACAAACACCATTGAGGTATGTTGTTTATAAACTCATCAGAGCCGAGCGTTGGTTTAATAAATTTTTGAATTGCTATGTTTTGCTTTAACAAATCATACTCTTCTCTATTTATAAATAGATTTCCTCCATCTTTTGCCATATTACCTAGAACCATGTTGGGAAATTTTGAAATAGGATTTTGTATTTTTTCTATTATGATGTTTTTTCCAGATGACAAGTAGGGATTGATGTTATCTGGTAATTCTATATTGCCATCATAAAATAATTGTTTATTTTTATTGATATTACTTTTTGAACTTAATCCAATAATTACAACTGTGACGCCTGCATTATTTTTTGCGTTATTGGTCCACTTAAAAGATTTATGCGCAAAACAAATTTCAATACTTTCAGAGTAGAGTTTTGGCCATAAAATTTCTATTTGTTCGCCTTGGCAAATAGAATTTGTAGTAACAAAAGCAAGCTTTCCTCTGCAATTTTTAATATATCTAGCTCCTTTTATAAACCAACAACCAATATAATCCATCTTAGAAGAGGTCTTTAAAAGAAAAACAATATCTTCTTTTTGAGAAGGCTCTTGTTTTGAAAACCCCAAATATGGAGGATTACCGAGGATATAAACTTCATCTTCACCACACAGTTCCGAAAGTTTTGTGTTTTCAATATCACCAATTGTCATTTGTGATATTTCTGAAACTTTTTTAAATTTACGTTTCGGACAAACATTTTCCCAATCTAATCTTGTAGCATTCCCACAAAGAATATTGCCACTAGCTGTCAGCGGTAACGAAGGTTTACAGTCATTGAATAATTCTTTAAATTTTCTGTTCATTTGGTGTTCAGCAAGCCATAGAGAAAGGGTTGCAATTTCGCATGCAAAATCATCAATTTCTATCCCATAAAAATGGCTAAGTTGAATTTGCGAAAACATAAAAGGATGTTGTCCTGGCAATTCTTTAATTCTTTGGATAATCTCCATTTCAAGTTTTCTTAATTCCTTGTACGCAATAATCAAAAAGTTACCGCTTCCGCAAGCAGGGTCGAAAATCTTAATGTTATAAATTCTATGGCGCAATTTATCTAGCTTTTTTTCATCATCAAAGGCTTTTTCAAATTCTTCTTGCAAATCATTCAGAAATAGTGGCTCAATAACTTTCATAATGTTGGGAACAGATGTATAGTGTTGCCCAAGGCCGCTTCTTACCTCGGCACTGGCAACCGCTTGAAACATTGAACCGAAAATATCAGGGTTAATCTCTTTCCAATCTTCGTTCCCACATTCAATCATTAAACTTTTAATTTTTGCAGACATCTTAGGGATTGAATGTTTTTCGGAAAATAATTTTCCGTTAACATAAGGAAATTTATGCAAATAATTTGGGTATATTGATTTGTCTTCTTTATCCAGTGATTCGAATAATTGGTCTAGGAAAATATCTAAATCGCTACCGTCATCTTTGGAGCCATCTGATAGCGTTTTTGTGAAAAGCTGTTCCCCGTCAAATATTCCTGTATCTTCGGCAAAGAAACAAAATAGAATCCTTGTTAAAAATATGTTTAGGGCGTGGTTATGATTTTTTGTTAAATCAGGATTTAATTTAACAATTTCATCGTAAATCTTCGCCATTTTTTCGGCAGCTCTTACATCTGCTATATTTTCAAGAGGTGCTATATATTTTTCTTTACCAGTCCAAGGTAAAAAGAAATCAGGATGTTTGTATAACTCTTTTAATGGTGTGTCTAATGTTTCTTTTGTTTTTGTATCAATAGCAAGTAAGTTCTCAAAATTGGTTACTATTATAAATCTTGGCTTATGTGTATAAGTTTGTTTTTCATTTTTTAGGTTGTCAATTAATGAATACAAATCTTGTGATGTCGTTGTCTCAAAAAACACTTTTTTCTTTAAAATAAGCTGATTAGCTTTCTTTGAGAGATTGGAGTTCCCTTTTTTAACCAAAGTTATAGTCGTTTTGGAAATTCCATAAGCTAATAAAAGTTCGAAAATGAAATTTTCTTTGAAATTATCATTGCCATACTGTTCAAATATTTTTTTTAAATTTTCTTCAACTTTTGCTACATTCATTTTCAAACTCCAAGAATCACTTATTTTATGTTCAAATTATACCACGGACAAGCAATCATGATGCTGAATATTACGAAAATAGCCCAGAGACCGAAAATCCTTATCACAATTGCTTAAAAACAATATTATTGACTTAAATTTTAAGCAATTTTTTGTACAAATTTGTTTTTATATAACTATAAGGTGTGGTTTCAAAATTTTGGGGTGATATGTAGGTGGCTAATCAAATTTATTATTATAATTCTGACAAATTTCCTGCTATAGCAAATGACTATAGCGAGGCTAAAACACGAGCTGAAAAAATCACAAACCAACCTCAAACCACCTCCCAAGACAGCGTATTTGTTTATGCACTTGAATCACTCCCACCTGTAAGAAGAATTGCATCTTTGCCCGACAAAATCCAAAACAATGACTACATTCCAGCTTTAGGGCTTGCGAGCTTGGCTCTAATCAATCTCCCCGAAGATGTGCGAGATATTAAATCCGCAGGTGAACAAATAAGCACATTTCTAAAAGGTGGGAAATACCAAGGCGGATACGATTACAAAAACTATCAACACGATTTTTCCTTTTTTAGAGGAACTATGCTTGAAAGATTTGTGGATTTTAAAAAATCAAAAAATATCGATAGAACGAAAAAATTATTATCTTGGGATAAAACTCTTTTACAAACAAATTTAGGGAGAAAAATAAAAGAGTTGCTCAATGTTGAAGATTTAGATGTGGTAGAAATAAAAAAACTTAATAAAGAAAAACAAATATGGGAAACGGCAAGAGATATTAATGGAAAAGCAAGATTTGCAACTGCTTTTGAAGGAAGTGCTTTTGCTAAATTGACAGCAAGAGCCATGAGCAGAACAACGCTTATCGGAACCGCCGTTTTAGCCGCTATTGAGTTGCCTAAGATATTTAAGGCTATGAGCCAAGGTGATAATATAGCGGAAAAAGCAGAAAATACGGTTAAGCAAACCATCAAAGCAGGAATAAATCTGACATCAATAACCGCCGGAATAGCTTATGGCGGAGCAATTGGTTCAAAATACGGCAAAGCAGTCGGTTCTTTAGTTGGAATGGGCGCAGGTGCGGTGTTTGGTTCTTTAGTTTCAAAAAAAATTCAAGGATTTATGTAAATTTAAAATTGGTTATCCATTCTTGTGCAGAATTGAGAATGTTATGGAATCTTTCAGGATAAATTTCTCTGATAGCCGCAATAGTATCAAGAGCATCTGATTGAGAAATATCTCTAACTCCATAAGCTTCTTCTAAATCTCTTACTGCAAAGTAGTAAGAGGATTTACTTTTTACAGCGTCTTGAGCCGCTTTCAAATGTTTTGGGTCTATAGCCCCAAAACTTGTTTTCTGATTTCTATTATTCGACATATACGAATTAAAATTTGCTAACATATTCACCTCTATATTCAGTAACGATATTTATATTAAAAAGGAAGATAAAAAAAATTGGTAACAGGTCAGCAGGAAAAAATTTCATGCAAATGGAGCATGAAAAATTGACATGAAGTGTTAAATTAATTGAATGATAGATGAAAGATGTAAAGACTGTTCATTATTCTTGGAATTTCAA
This sequence comes from uncultured bacterium, assembly GCA_903885635.1. GTDB lineage: Bacteria > Cyanobacteriota > Vampirovibrionia > Gastranaerophilales > Gastranaerophilaceae > CAIPUE01. Next base: position 14 of record CAISJE010000218.1, on the reverse strand, counting down.
GAATTAAAGAAAAT
>CAISJE010000217.1 GCA_903885635.1 uncultured bacterium | reverse complement strand
TCCACCGAACCCCTCGCCGTCATTGCGAGACATTGAGCGTCGAATGTGATAAAGGATGTCCACCGAAGCAATCTCCCCGAAGCATGACTAAAGGCGAATGAGATTGCTTCGTTCCCTCAATGGTTTTCCACCCAAGAACCCCTCGCCTCGCAATGACGTAAGGGGTAAACGGCAAACGGCGAGTTCGCAGGGTGGGCTTTTGCCCACCAATCCTTCCACTCGCCGTCATTGCGAGAAAGAATTTTGACCTTACTTGTTTTCTGGTGATTAGTTACTAATATTCAACTATATTAACATTTTACTAACTTATTCGTTGAACCTTCAACCGAAAAGTCTCTCACACTTCGCTCGTTTCCATGCTAAAATATTTCAATGAAATCATTAAAAATCTTTTTAGGATATTCCATTTTGGTACTGTTTGCAATAAGCATGTTTGTGCCGTTTTTTGCTATGATAAGCCTGTCGCTGTCTTCAAACAACGAAATCTTTTCCTATCCGCCAAGCTTAATTCCTAAAATTTGGACATTTAAAAATTATGTCAATGTTTTTTCCTCCATTCCGATTGCAAAATATTTTTTCAACAGTCTTTTTGTTGCCGTTATTACAACTATAGGTCAAATTTTATTTTCTTCATTCGCAGGCTATAGTTTTGCCAGACTTAAATTCAAGGGCAGCGATTTTATATTTTTGGTGATTTTAATAACAATGATGATTCCGCCTCAGGTGAATATTATTCCATTGTTTTTCCTGATGCGAGAACTTCATTTAATTGACACATATCAAGCACTTATTATCCCCGGATTTTTTGGAGGGTTTGGAGTATTCATGTTCCGTCAATTCTTTTTGCATCTCCCCAAAGAACTCGAAGAATCCTCAATAATGGATGGATGTAATATTTTCGAAACATTTTCTAAAATAGCTCTCCCCCTAGCCATACCTACAATAGCCACTTTAGCCATTTTTACATTTATTTCTAGCTGGAATAGCTTTATGTGGCCTTTAATTGTTACAAATTCAGACGGAATGAGAACTTTACCAATCGGATTAGCCGTTTTTAAAGGAAGTTTTCGAGAAATAACTATTTGGGGCGACTTGCTTGCCTGCGCGGTTATTTGCTCAATTCCGACTATTTTTGTTTTCTTAATCGGCAAGAAATATTTTATTAATGATTTATTACAGGGGAGTTTGAAAGAATAACCCTTTAAAAACTAGCCATATGGCTAGTTAAAATAATGACAACAACCTAATACAATATAATTATTACTACCATAATAAATTATATTGTATTTCTTAATGTAGGATTGATTTGTGCCAGACATAATTAGCTTCATAAACGAGGATAAAAATAATTTAAAAAATAATTTTCATCGAGAGTTTTTGTTTATAGATAATATTTCAAATTATAAAAAAATAAATCCTGAAATTAAACTGTGTATAATCCAAACAGATTTTGTCAAAGCAGAACTCAAATTAATAAAAAAGATTACAATGATGAATAAAAATACAGAATTCTGGATATCTTCAGAAAATTTGTCAAGAGAAAATATTATTATTGCCAATAAAATAGGTATAAAAACCGTTATATCTTCACCATTCAATATAAAAATGGCGGAAGAATTTTTTGATAATCGAAATAACAATTTTTATAAAGACAAACAATTAAATAATGACTATAATTTTTCCTGTATAGCAAATTCAAAGATTATGATTGTCGATGACAATTTTATGAACGTTGAATTATTGAGAGAAATTTTATCCGAATTCAATATTCAAATCTCAAGTTTTTTGAAGCCTAAAGACGCATATAAGTTGGTTTTAGAAGAAAAATTCGACATGTTTTTACTTGATATTATGATGCCTGAAATGTCCGGCTTCGAATTGGCTAAAAAGATTAAGAATACACAATTAAACAAAGATACTCCAATTATTTTTATTAGTGCATTATCTGATTCTCACAATAAGATAATGGGGTTTGATTTAGGTTCGTTTGCTTATATTGAGAAACCGTTTGATATAAACATAGTAAAATCACAGATTTTTAATATTTTAAAAAATAAAAAGGCCCAAGAACTGGTATCTGCAAATAAAGAAAGTTTTTTAGCAACAGTAGCTCATGATTTAAAAACACCTATAAACGCAGGAATTAATGCACTTAATTTACTGTTAAACGAAAATCTGGGAGAATTGGAAGATATGCAACAAGAAATTGTTGAGGATATCTTGAATTCGACAAAATTTATGCAAGATATGGTTGAAAATATTTTATGCAAAAATAAAATAGCAAATGGAAAAGTGATATTGACGAAAAAAACTCATCCCCTAAGAGAAGTAATTGAACATTGTATAGAGCTTACCAAGCATATACTTGTTCCAAAACAACAACAAATTAGGCTAAAATGCGAACTTGATAATACATTATTACAGATGGATTTTTTAGAAATGAAACGTGCAATCCATAATTTAATAGCCAACGCAAGTGAATATTCCCCTGTGGGGAGCTCAATATTAATTAAAATATTTGAAATTGATAATAAAAAGGGGTTTTTTATTCAAGATTTCGGGCGCGGTATTGATTTAGAACACCAAAAGGATGTTTTTTCTCAATATATGTCCTTTGCAAAAAAATATAAACGAGTCGGTTCCGGCTTGGGACTTTACATAACAAAAGAAATTATTGAAGAACACGGGGGAGAGATTTCCCTAAAAAGTAAAATAGGTTGTGGGACTAAAATAACTGTTCTTTTACCAACTCATGACAAAACAGGCAATTTTTGAGACGAACATGTTTTTATATATAATATAGGAGTTGGTATGTTCGATTTTATTCAAAAATTAATATATTCTGTTTTGGCGATACAAGAAAAAATTCTGAGAAAAAAACTTAGACGCAATTTCAAGCCAATTTATTCAAACACTACTTCTAAAAGAACCTTTGGGCAGGGTGCATCTTTAGAGTTGAGTTCTCAAACGAAAAAAAATCAGTTTAAGTTGGAAAATAATGTCAAAACAATTTTAAAAAAATATGAGAATAACCCACAAAAACTTTTAGCATTTATACGAAGAAGCGGAACAAAAGTTTATAAAATACCTTTTGCGAACAAAATTTTGGCAGTAATTGGCTATGAGGAGGGTTTTGTAAGCTCAGCGCAAGGGCTTAAGGCTTTATATATCAATACAGTTATCCCTGTGTTAATCGGTGAAAAAATGAGATTTTCGTTCAAAATTGAACCCATGTTTGTTTTAAGGAATTTACCTTTAGATAATTATTGCATGATACAACAATTCCACAAATGGTATGCTATGAAGTTAAACTTGCCCGGATTTGATGCTGAAGCACAAAACAATTTCCAAAAATATTTGCACTCAAGCGATGAAAATATTAAATCTTTGAGCGTTGAAGAAATACTTGGCTTAAAAGAAGCCATTGCAAGAGATGTTGAGGCGATTAATTTCATTTTAGATTTCGCCAAATCAACCACAGGTTCAAAGAATGCATTGAAAAAGATTACCACAGGCGGTGCATCGGTTTAATGTGGGCATCAGGTAAACGAGTATTTATTTGACGATGGGTTCTACTGCTGAGGCTATAAACTCTTATTCTTAACCACATCGTCAACCTGAATAAAGTTGGTATTCGGGATGTATTGCGTTTCATCAATGTTTATTTTGTTGATTATACTTGCCCGTTTTTTTCTATACAGCATATCAACAAATGCCTCCAGTCTGGTAATAAAACCAGCTTCGCCCGTGTGTTCGTCGATTGTCAAATTCAAAAGAGGTTTGTTAAATTGCTTTGTTTTTCTTGTAATTCTATCCACCATCAAAGAATCAGGACCACAGCCGAATGCCGTAAGCGTAATAAGTCCATCAATTTTATTATCTTTTAAATAATGTCCGGCGCAACCGGTCATCTCATGTTCATTCGCCCAATATGCTATTTGCCCTAAAGCATTTATTCCTTCATCCATTTGCTTGTCTGTAAGTTGCAAGGCACTATAAACCTTGACATCCATTTTTCGTAACTTATCAAATATTTTCATTGAAGTTCTTTCATCATAAATATTGTAATAATGTGAAACAAGGGCTATTGAAATAGGATATTCTTTATCTTCCTTTTGGATGAAAACTTTACCTTGAAGAGCATAATTCATAGCTTGGTTATAGTCCATACCGGAAGCCGTCATTACTTTAAAATTATTGTAAACTTTCCAACCTGTTTTAGAAGCCTTTTTAATTTTCTTTTCATCTGTTATCCCAAAAGGAGCAACAGTTTCTTTCAAGAATTCATATAAACCTCGTTTTTTTTCTGATTTATCAAGTGTTGCATCTATAATCGTAAAATCTTGTTTAACAACATTTCTTACCAAATCAGGTAGTCCTCTTATTTTTGAACAGTTATATATTTTCGGTGCGATTGACTGAAATGAAGGTATAAAAATTTTATCAACCCCTTTATCTAAAAGGTTTAAAACATGCCCCACATAAACTTTTACAGGCATGCAAGTTTCACTGACAACAAGGGAAGATCCTCTCGAGAGAGTCTTTTTTGTAGTTTTATCCGATAGAACTATTTCTATTCCCAGCGCAGTGAAAAAACCAAAGAAAAATGTGTAATTATGATAAAAAGACATTGCTCTCGGTATTCCAATTTTCATATATTTTTTCTCCGTTACGCTTACTATTGTCATAGTAATCTAAACATACTTTTTTTCCAATATTATAAAGACTAATGTAAAGTTATTTTATTAATATTAATAATCCTACAAATAAAGGGCTTTTTTTTCTACTATTTGTAGTACAATCCTACTATTGAATGTGAAAAGAGGTCTTTTATGGCAGACAAAGTGAATATTGATTTAGGAGAAGATTTTTTAAAAAAATTTTTTGGACTTACCGAGCAAAGTATTCCCGAAGGTCAAGAAATAACTCCCGCAATGATGAAAAAACAATTAGATAAAATTGAAGAAAAATTAATTCAAGCTAAACGCAAATCGGAAGTCTCTGCTTCTTCATCTCAAGAGAAATCATCATTATCTTCTAACGTCAATGATGAAATTTCCGTAGGAAATAACTTGAATTCAGATATGAAAAATATTCTAATTATTGATGATTTGGGTGTTATAACCTATCAGCTGAGTGTTGCATTCAAACAAGTCGGCTATGAAGTTACCACCTCAAAAGAGATTTATGATGCTATAGAAAAATTCAAAAAACAGAATTTTGATTTGGTAGTAATGGATTTATTTATTCCAACAGAACGTGAAGGCTTGATACTTCTTGAAGAATTGAAAAAAATCACATTGAATAAAACAAAACATACTAAAATAGGTATAATGTCAGCTTCTCCCCAAGCAAAACACAAGCAATTATGCAAAATGAAAGGTGCAGAATTTTACGTTGAAAAAGTAGATGACTGGCAAAAAAAATTATTCGAAACAATAAAGGCTATAGGCGCTTGATTTACCCCTTTAATGCATCTGCACCGGAAACAACTTCCAAAATCTCTTGTGTAATCGCCCATTGGCGTGCTTTGTTATAGTCAATGGTAAGCGTTCTTATCATGTCTTCCGCATTGTTTGAAGCCGCCGACATCGCCGTCATTCGAGAAGCAAGTTCACTAGCCTGTGCCTCCAATAATGCCTGATAAATAGTATTAGTTAGATACAAAGGAACCACCTTTTGTAAGATACTCTGTTCGCTTGGTTCAAAAATCATTGTAGGTTCAATCCCTGCGGATTTAATTTTCTCGGAATCAACTGATATTGGCAACAAATTCCAGTTTTCAGCAGAGTAAGACATCATATTTTTAAATCTCGTAGTGAAAATTTCAATAGCATCAATATTTTCTAAAACAAAATTTTCAGCTAAATCTTCGGCAATATGCTCAGCTCCTGATGCGGATATTTCATTTGCAACTTGAGTATAAGTTTGCACAATTTCAAAACCGAACTCCGCTGATTTTCTTTTTAAAGCAGCCATGCCTTTTTGTCCGACTATAAACAATTTGGAGGCAATACCTTTTTCCTTATATTCTTTAACTTGCTTTAAGACATTTCTAATAACATTCGCGTTGTAAGCCCCTGCCAACCCTTTATTTGAAGTTATAACAAGAATTCCTGCGGTCTTAATTTCACGTTTTTTCAATAATGCGGGATAATTTTCTATTGCTAATTTTATTTTCAGCCCACTATCCGAATAATCCCCAACCGCACCTAAAAGTCTTTCAAATGCGTTAATTAACTCCTGTGCAAACGGTCTTGCAGCCTTAACAGAATTTTCTGCCTTTTTGACCTTTGCAGCCGCAACCATCTTCATCGCACGGGTAATTTTTTTCGTGTTCTCAACGCTTGCTATTCTACTTTTTATATCTTTTAAATTTGCCATCTTTTATACCATTACACCTAATTGTTTTGTTGGCGCCTTTACTCATGTTTTTGAATTACTACTTCGCTTTTTCGAGATGTCGGCTTACTCGCCTTATTGCACTCGCTGATTTTTGCTCCGTCTCCCTCTTGTCTCGAGACCCGCTCGCTCGCATCTCCTTTGCTTGGAAAACCTTGGGCTTTATGTTGTTGGGTTAGCAAACCCAACCTACTATTTTGTTTTTTGGTTAAAAGGGTGAAAGGTTTTGCAGTTCTCGCTTACTTTCCCCTTTTCCTTTCACTTTTCCCATCTCGTTACCCTTTAAATTTAGCCAACGCCGTTCTCAATGCATCTTTGTCCTCGTCAGCCAAACCGCCGCCATCATTTAATTTCTTAACCAACTCCGGCATGTTGGCACCGTAATATTCGAACCAATCTTTTTTGAACTCCAAAATATTTTTGTTATCAATCTCGTCCAAAAGCCCCTCGTTAGCCGCAAATAATATACTAACCTGCTCTGCCACATTCAAAGGCTGATATTGAGGCTGTTTTAGGATTTCTGTAAGTTTTTGTCCGCGCAAAAGTTGATTTTTTGTGGCTTTATCCAAATCTGACGCAAATTGAGCGAACGCTTCCAACTCTCTGAATTGTGCAAGGTCAAGTCTTAATTTACCTGCAACCTGTTTAATCGCTTTCGTTTGGGCCGCACCACCAACTCGAGAAACCGAAATCCCCGCATTAATCGCAGGTCTTATCCCCGAGTTAAACAACGATGACTCCAAGAAAATTTGACCGTCGGTAATCGAGATTACGTTTGTCGGAATATATGCTGAAACGTCTCCGGCTTGGGTTTCAATAATAGGCAACGCCGTAATGCTTCCGCCGCCCAATGCATCGGATAACTTTACCGCACGCTCAAGCAATCTTGAGTGTAAGTAGAAAACATCTCCGGGATAAGCTTCACGTCCTGGTGGTCTACGAAGCAACAAACTCATCGCACGATATGCTTGCGCTTGTTTCGTCAAATCGTCGTAAATTATTAAAACGTGTTTACCTTGTTCCATAAATTCTTCCGCCATAGAACAACCGGCAAACGGTGCAATATATTGCAAAGGTGCTGATTCGTTGGCAGTTGCAGAAACGATAATTGTATATTCCATCGCTCCGTGTTTTTCCAAAGTTTTTGCCAATTGAGCGACCGTTGAAGCTTTTTGACCGATTGCAACATAAACACAGATTACATCCTGACCTTTTTGGTTGATGATAGTATCAATAGCAATCGCCGTTTTGCCTGTTTGTCTGTCGCCGATAATCAATTCTCTTTGACCTCTACCGATAGGAGTTAGGGCATCAATCGCCGTCAGACCTGTTTGAAGCGGCTGATGAACCGATTTTCTGGCAACAATCCCCGGTGCAACTCTTTCAATCGGACGGGTTTTGTCATACTGAATATCGCCTTTTCCGTCTATTGCTTCTCCCGTTGGGCTTACAATTCTTCCGATAAGCCCATCTCCAACAGGCACAGAAGCGATACGTCCCGTTGTTTTAACAACCATACCCTCTTTTATATGTTGGTATTCACCCAAAATTACAACCCCGACATTGTCCTCTTCAAGGTTGAGGGTAATCCCCAACGTGCCTTTTCCGTCTTGAAATTCAACAAGCTCGTTTGACATTACATTTCTAAGTCCGTAAATTCTGGCAATCCCATCACCAATCTCAAGCACTGAACCAATGTTTGAAATCTCTGTTTGGGATTCATAATTTTCTATTTTACTTTTAATAATTGAACTTATTTCGTCCGGTTTGATTGTTACCATGTTCACCTCTTATGTTTTATGTTGTTGGGCTTGCTAGCCCATCCTACTTTACTACTTCATTATATTCTTGCTTAAATCTTCCAATTTATGTTTTAAACTTACGTCTACTATGTTATCGCCCATTTTTATGACAAGCCCTGCAATTATTTCGGGATTTATTTCCAAATCAATAACTACATTCTTTTTTAACTTTGTTTCTAATTTTTCTTTCAGCTTATTTTTTGCATCCTCCGTCATTTCAACCGCTGACACAACCTGAATTCTGCTGATGTTATTTACACGGTCAAGTGCTTTATTATAAGCATTCAAGACCTCGCCAAATACTGAAAATCGGTTTTTGTCAATCAAAACTTTCAGGAAATTGACTATTAAACCGTCGATTTCGCCTGAAAAAACCCTGTCTATAATCTCTTTTTTATCTTCGATAGAGGTAATCGGATTTACCAAAAATTCGTCCAAATCTTTTGATTGGCTTAGCGTATTTTTAACAAGCTCTAAATCAGTGCTTATTTTAGAATAAGTCAACTTACCGTCTTTTGCGATTTCGACAAGTGCGTCTGAATATCTTTGGGCTATTAAAATATGCTTGATGTTTGTCATTAAAAATTCAACCTATCCAATTCGTCTATACTTTCATCAATATATTTTTCATGCAAACTCGGCGCTTGCTCCAAAGTTTGCTTAATATGGGATTTTGCGGCTTCAATCGAAGCTTTTGAGGTGTTTTTTGACAAAGTAGAGACAAGCAATTTTTCTTCCGCTTCAATGACTCTTGTCGCATTTCGCTCAATGCTTTCGATTTGTTTTTTAGCTTCGTCAATCAATTTTTCACCGATAACTTCGGCACTTCTTTGTGCATCATCAACGATTATTTTTAATTCGTCACCAAGATTTACAACTGCCTTTTCCGCTTGAGAAAGTCTAGCGAGGGCTTCTTCTTTTTCTTTTTTAGCTTCTTCAATAATTTTTATGATTTTTTGTTGCAAAGAAACGATTAAGTCACCAATTTTGATTTTTTTAGAAATCCATGCCAATATCAACACGAAAATAACAAAGTTAAACGTGTTAGACATAACTATTCTGTGCCAAATATGCGATATTGTTTGTAAATCTACCATAATTAAACCTTACCTAAAATTTTTGACAAAATACTTTGCGACAATTTTTGAACTTCCTCGGACAAAACCTGTTGAGCTTCTTCTTTTGACTTTTGCAATTCTTCTTTCGCGCTATCGATTGTTCGAACGGCTTTTTGCTGAGCATCCGCTGTCAATGCCGTTTTTTCAGCTTTAACAGCTTCCGTTTTTTCCACAATAATTTTTTTTGCATCATGTTTTGTACTCGTAAGCTTTCGTTCCTTATCTTTTAAAATAGCTTCGGATTTTTGATGGTGTTTTTTTGCTTCTTCCAAAGTTTCATCAACAAAAGTTTGTCTTTCAGACACGACTTTTTGAAGCGGATTGTATAAAATCGCATTCATAATCAATGTAAAAATGACAAAGCTTATTGCAGATACTATAAAAGTTGCATTAAATTCCATATTTTATTAACCTATCATTCCTGATAATTTCAAAGCTATAATCAAAGCATAAATAGCACAAGCTTCTGCCAACGCCGCGCCGACCAAGAAAAAACCTACTGCTTTACCCGCAATTTCAGGTTGTCTTGCAATCGCGTCCATTAACCCTTTTGTCGCAATCCCGATACCAAGTCCTGCGCCTATCGCACCGAAACCGATTGCTATACCTGCACCCAATTGTGCTAAATCTGAAATTGTCTTTAATTCTTCTGCTGCCATTTTTGTTCTCCTTTTTTGTATTTTGTATTAACTTTTTTTATTTTTTAATGTTCTTCCGATATTGCCGATGATATATAAACTACAGTCAACATTGTGAATACCAGTGCTTGAACACATGCGACAAGCAGTTCAAAAAACATTATCGGTAACGGTAATAAATACGCACACATTCCCAATAACGCCGAAATCAAAATTTCGCCTGCCAAAATATTCCCAAAAAGCCGTAGTGCCAAGGTTAAAGGTCTTGTTATCATTTCAAGTATTTCAACCAAGAAAAGAATAATACCCACAAAGCTAAAATCGTGTATCAAAAACTTCAATTTTTTCTTCGCAAATCCTGCGCTGACATAGTAAATTAAAACAATAACCGCAAGCGCTGCCGTCATATTTATATCATTGGTAGCAGAGGCAAGTTCGCCATGCTTTAAATGAATTAATCCCAATGGGAGTTGCCCCATCAGGTTAGCGGTTACAATAAACAAAAAGAGTGACGCAACCAGCGGAATATGCTTTCTTCCCTCATGTCCAATCATTGAATCAGTAAGTCCCCAGAAAAAGCCCATTAAGCCCTCCGAGAACGCCTGCATTTTAGATGGAACAAGAGCCAATTTACGGGTCGCAATAAACGCAAAAACAACAATAAATACCATAGCAGCCCACATTGTTATCAAAGTGTCCATGTTAAAGCTATAATTGCCTATTGATGTTATCCAGTGCCCTGCTTCGCTCATACTATCCTCATCTATAAAATAATTATAGCAATTAAAAAAAAAATAGCAATTAAATTTATTTTTTTCACTTATAATTTATCTATGAATATAATTTCTTTTGAAAAATTGGATTCGACAAATACTTATTCTAAAAAGAATATTGAAACGCTTGCGGATAAAACAGTTATTTCCGCGGATTTGCAAACAAGCGGCTATGGGCGCTTTAATCGTTCTTGGGTAGATTTGGGCAGTGAAAATATTTACATGACATTTGTATTAAAACCATCCGACAGGCTCTCAGGAATTCATGCAAATTTAACTCAATATCTGTCAGTAATTCTTTGTAAACAATTTGAAGAAATGGGGCTTTCGCCTCAAATCAAGTGGCCCAACGATGTTTTGCTAAACGGTAAAAAAGTCTGCGGAATTCTCGCAGAAACAGTAATAAAAGGGAATGTTTTAAAAGGAATTGTCCTTGGGATTGGAGTCAATCTGAATGCTTCAATTGAAAATTTGAACGAAATAGACCGCCCTGCAACGAGTGTTAATATTGAACTTGGACACACAATTAACAAACAGGAATTCATGCAAAAACTTGTTGAAAATTTCTTTGCACAATATCATGAATTTTTAATAACCGGGTTTTTATTCATTAAAGAAGATTATGAAAAACGAGCTTCTTTTTTGGAACAACAGCTTAAAATAGGCGTTTTTAGTATAATAAAAGAAGGTTTTTGCAAAGGCGTTGATGATAACGGAAATTTAATTTTACTCATGCCTGACGGCAAAATTGAAAAAATAAACATGGGCGAAATCGTAGAATAATTTACGGCGTGTACAACGTTTAACTTATTTAAAATCAGGCTTTGAATACAACTCAGTATCAATTTTATATTTCATCAAACGGATCATCTTCTTTGTAATAATTTTTCTTTTTAAATATTTTTGCATTATGATTTTTTACTTTTTGTGAAACTTTTCGATATGCGTTATCGACAGAAATTTTTGCAACCGGTTTTCTGTTCTTTCTATCATAAAAAGTTAACCAAAACCTGCGTTTAACGTTATCTACAGAAAAAGAAATTTTTCCTGCAACCCTGTCTCCCGGTTTAATTTGTTGAAACATCAACGTTGTGTCTCCAAAAATTGATGGATGAAATACGGAATTATAATCGTTTATTAACGCCAAATCAAAGCTGGAAAAAGTCATTTTAGTCATATTTCTTATTGACAAAGACATAGTTATAGTATTTAATTCGTCAAACGGATCTTTTTCGTAAGTTATATTATTAATTCTTATTTCTAAGCCCTCGCATTGCATCTCATGTTGCAAAAAGGCCGTTTCTTTATACACCGGTAAGGGAACGGAGGTATTAATTTTAACTTGAATTTCATCCCCCGGGGCAATCAAAACATCTTTCCCCTTACGGTATAAAGCGGCTCCAAGCCCCATAGCTCCACCTATCGCAGCACCACCTGCCACCGTATAACCTTGAGAAGCAATCGCAGCCTCAAGTCCCAACATATTTAATGCCACAATTCCGCCCACTACGCCACCAACTGCAGTATAGCCTAAATCCGTTGCAACTATTTTTCCTGCAGCTGTTACAGGATGCAGCTTTGTTGACATTTTTCCCTCAATTGGAATTTCTCTGCCGTCAGGGGTCATTAAGTAATCAAAATCTAAGTTCAACCAACCGTCACGCCCTAACCTTCTCGCACCGGAAGTTTGTTGTATCTTCCCATGGGCAACCGTTCCTGCGGGAATTATTACACCCCCGTCTCCCGAAACATCATTGGTAACCTCGGCAAAAAATTCATCGCCTTCTTGTGAAAAACTTCCATCAAGTACTTGAGAAACAGTCATTCTCAATACATCTTTTCTATCTAAATTTTCGATTTTGCCCGTGAAAAGTTCACTCTGGGATTTCTTTGTATCACTTTGTTCTGCATACCCTTGAAATATTTCGCCGGTTGTCGCACAATATCCAATATTTGACAAATTACTTAACAAGTAAGCACCTATGAGCATTTTTGCAAATATTTTTTTGTACATTAAAATTCTCCCCGACTAATATTATATATTATACCCCAATTTTTGTTCATTTCAAATTGTGTTTCTTAGTTGAACAGTCGAATAGGTTATAAGGTGAACAGTTTTGCACATCTTGCTTCCTTTTTACTTCTTCGGGGCTTATTGTCGATGGGTTAGAGAACCCACCCTACTTTCTTATTGACGGTGCGGTTGAATCCGCACCCTACTCACTTCTCACCATTTTATAAATAATTTAAAAGACTTAAGCCGGATAATGTTTTCGATGCTGTGGACATAGTAGCCTGCATAGCCACCTGAGCAGATGCTAATTTTGCCAAAACTGCCGATAAATCTATATCTTCTAAATTCGATTTATAACTTGTAAGATTAGTTACTGCTGTATTAATGGAACTTGTAGTTAGCTCAAATTTACTGCTAATCGCCGCAGTTTTTGTTCTAACAAGCAACGCCGTATTTAAATCATTTGATAAATTATCCAAACTACCACTAATTCCGGCATTATTTCCGGCTCCCATCGCATTACTTAACGCCTTAAGCGTTCCTATAAGCCCGGTTCCTGTATTTGTCGCAGCATCATAAGACCCAAAAACTTGATCCCCTGGCGCATTTATGGGAACAAATACTCCATCCGAAATTTGTACATATCTTTGATAGGAGTCAGTGGACGCGGTACCTTTATAAGCGATATTTCCCGCCACATCTACCGTATAAGCTGGCGTTGAAGTATTTGTACCTGAAAATATATAATTCCCGTTGTATTTGGTATTTGCCAAATCTAATACAGAATTCAAAACTAAATCAACTTGTGATTTCATAGCAGTCAATTCTGTTTGGGAATAAGTTTGATTGGCAGCTTGAGTTGCCAAACCAGAAGCTTTTTCTATTAAGCTTGACAATGATGATAAAGTGCTTTCTTGCGTGTCCAATTCAGTTTGTGTTACATTTATATTGTCTAAATAGCCGTTTAACTGGCTTATACTTGCATTCACATCTAAAATAGATTTGGCAGCGGTAGGATCATCTGATGGCTTAGAAACTTTCAATCCCGAAGAAGATTGCTCTGAAAGCGTATTATATTTTGCCTGACTGCTTAATATATCATTTAAGGCTAAATTCGTTGTTCCCAGTGTGGTTGGTCTTATATACATTATTACCTCTCTATTTTCCTAAATTTATTAAATCAGCTATGAGATCGCTACATACGCTAAAAACTCTTGCTGCTGCCTGATATGCTCGTTGATACTTCATTAAATTAACAAGTTCTTCGTCCAAATTTACGCCCGTTGCCGATGAAAGTTGAGCTTTTATTTCCTTAAGTACCGCATCTTGGCTTGTAAAATTGTTATTAAGATTTTTTACATCAGTACCAACTTTCGAAACAGTATTTGATAAATAATCACCTATTGTCGTATTATTTAATGCAGCATAATCCGTGTTACTAGAATCTAAGACCAAAGTCATATTTGAATTATTTCCTATTGCATTTGAATAATCTACGCCGGTAGTTAGATCTACTCTAGCTGCTGCAATTAGATACGGGTCATTAGTCACAGTCGGGTTTATACTTATATTCGCCGCAGTAATCGTCCCACCCCCATTTGCCACAAAAATATTTTCCGTTGCAGCTATTAAAGTTTTGGAAGCACCATCTATACACATGCCTGTAGTACCATCCCCTGCAGGGTCTCCTGTTTGAATGTTATTAAGTACATCCGCAAATTCGCTTGCCAAGGTGTTTAAACTATCTAAAACGCCGCTTATTGTGAATTTAGTGATATCAGAACCACAAACATCTAAAATTGCGCCTATTTTACCGGCAGTTATTTCACTATTTACATTCGAAGCTACCAGATTACCGGTTTTTCCAACAAGATTTATAATAGCAGGAGTAGTTGCGTCTCCTGTTTTTACTTCCAGATAATTCGAAACTATAGAGCCTTTCAGTAAGGCATGCTCTCCCAGTGAAACATTGACCATCCCGCTACTGCTTGTAGTAACTGTTAACGGCATCAGTAAAGATAAACTACTAATTAGTGTATCCCTTTGATCAAGCAGGGCGGATGAAGTATTTCCGCTAGAGTTGGTTTTAATGATGTTATAATTAACTTTAGCAATTTGATCCAAAAAATTATTTACATTATCAACATTGCTTGAAATTTCTGAAGAGCTTAATGAATTTACACTATTAGGATCACCAACCAAAGATTGGCTTAAATTAGTCAAATCCGTTGCAATATTATTGAACACTGAACAAACATTATCAGCAGCAGATATATAACTTTGTCTTGCGGTAATATCACTGGGATCACTATTAAGATCGCTTGCCGCTTTATAAAAACTTGTCATAGCACTGGAAAGTCCGTCATTCTTCAATTCGTTCATCGAATTCTCTACGCTAGATGCAACATTTGTATACTTATCTAAATAAGAGTAAGTTGAATTTTCCTGCCAATAGTAATTTTGTAAATAAGCATTGGAAGCTCTTTGAACACCAATAAGCTCAACCCCGCTAAGAGCATTTGCAGTAGCAATAGGACTACCTGCGAAGTAAGAATAATTAACTACGGAAGCTAAATTAACATCCAGCTTTGAATATCCTTCAGTATCTACATTAGAAATATTGTTAGAAACAGCCGTTATTGCCGCCTGACTAACTAATAAAGCCTGATGTGCTATGTTTATACTTGATACTAATGTCATACCGATAATTCTCCGTGTTTTTAATTAAGCTTCTTCAATAACTGAACTGACTAAACTATTGTCACAACTGACGTTTTGTCCCAGTTTATTGTACTGTCTGGAATGTGGCAGTAGTGCTCCGACTATTATATCAAGAGTTTTACCCACCATTGTAAGCCCGTGTTGGACTAGCGTCATATTGGTAGATTCTTGTAATATCAGAGAATTTGCCAAAACTCTTAATTTTGTCTTTTGGGATTCCAATTTATCTGCAATCGAATCATTTGCCGCTTTTGCTTGTTCGATTATTTCTGATATGGTAAGGTTTTCATCACCTAAATATTTGGAAATTTCTTTTCTTTTTTTGTTTAATTCTTTTATATTATCCGATTTTTTAATAATTTGTGCGTCAATATCCCAAAGAGCATCGCTTTTGCCTTGGACTAAAACAGATTGTTTTACTTTATACAGCTCTCCAAGCGTTTCATAAGCGTGAATTTCTTCATCAACTACTTCTTTAAATTTAAGTAACGTATCATTCATAACCTTTTCCTCCTAAAGTATTATATCATATAATCTGCTATAACACTTCTTCCGTAAGTAATTCCATATTGAATATCTTCATTTGATAAATTTGACTCCCCTACATTTTGAGCCACTTGCTTTATTTCATCAATGTTTTGATTTTTTAAAATGTTGTTATCATTAATTTGAATACCGTCAGAAACTTCAGGCATTTGATTATCTTGTATTTGCCCTGATGATTTGAATGCATTAACCGCATTAAACATTTGTACCGGATTAATATTTGATGTTCCAACCGCATTTAACATTTTAGTTCCTTCTCCCTATTATTTAACATATTTTTCCATTTGTGCGTAGATTTGTTTTGCAAATCCGAATGATGAATGAGGGTTATTTGCCAAGTCTCTACCCAGTTCGTTGTACATGTAGGATTTTAAATTATCAAAGTACTTTGTTTCATCTCCAAAAATGCCCCCTTCTCTATCAATGGTCTGATCCATTGTAGAGAACATTTTCGATATAAAAATCGATTCAAACTCTTTTGCAACTTTCTTTAATTGCTCCTTCCCTGAAGTGGATTCTTTAATCCTATTAAAGATTTGTTGATCAGCATTAATTGTATTCTCCGGCATCGCCGAAATATAAGTAGATGGTCCTATTAAACTCATTTTACAATATATCCCCTATGTTCTAATCGTCTATTTAGATTATAATCAGTTCCGCTTGCAGGCTGCCTGCTCTTTTTAACGCTTGTAGAATAGAAATTAAATCTATCGGTGTCACCCCTATCGAATTTAATGCCCTAACTAAATCATTCAAATTACTGTTTGCGGGCATCGCAATGATACTTCCAGGATTCTTATTTACAGATATTTCTGTATTCGCAAATCCAACTGTTGAACCTTGAGCAAAAGCATTCGGTTGAGAAACTTCATTTGTCGTTGAAACCGTAACGGTTAAATTCCCGTGTGCGACAGCAGATGGTAAAAGTTTTACATCAGCTCCGATTACCACTGTTCCCGTTCTTTCGTTGACCACAACCCTAGCTTTTTCAGTGGTCGGTCTTACATCTAAATTTTCTAATATTGACAAGAAAGTTACTCTATCATTTAAAAATCTTTCAGGAATTGTTATTTGAATACTGTTGCCGTCAACGGCTTTAGCTGGTGCAACAATATCAGTGATGGTTTGTGCTATTCTTGAAACCATTGTATAGTCAGCTTCCTCAATTGATAAAGTTAAAGAAGTGTCGTCTCCTATATCTGTTACCATGTCACGTTCCATTATCGCCCCACCCGGAACTCTCCCTGTTGTTGTTATTGCAGTTCTTGCAGAATTTCCGCCTTCGGACACGTTTATTCCTCCGACAGAAAGAGGCCCTTGGGCAACCGCTACAGCTTCACCATTTGCTGCTTTTAGGATTGTCTGAACCAAAACTCCGCCTTCCAAGCTTTTACAGTCCGCCATAGTCGAAACCGTTACATCTATTCTGTCGCCGTTTTTTGCAAAAGGAGGAACGGTTGCCGTTACTATGACTGCTGCTGTTGAACCCTTTTGAATGTAGTTTTCCTGATCAATTATTGTTCCCAAATTCATCAACAACATCTTGTTTGTTATTTGTGTTGAACGAGAATTATCACCTGTTTTAGGCAATCCTACAACAACCCCGTAGCCGACTATTTGGTTATCTCTAACGCCCCTTACGTGAGCTATGTCCTTTATTCTCACCGTAGAAACTATCGCTTGAACAGGCAAAATCGTTGTGATTAAGCTCATTATCATTATAATTGGTATTAATTTTGTAATTTTTTTCATTTTATTGAAGTTCCTCTCTTTAGAATAAGTATTTAATAACCCTGTTGATAATGCCTTCGTTACCGGAGCGAGAAATAGAACCTCTGCCCGATAAAGCGAATTGTAGGTTGGCAACGTATTTGGAATAAACCTGTCCTGTTGAAGTTATCCAGCGGGGATCCACAATTCCTGTAACAATCAAATCAGACCTTTCATTCCCGTTCACAAGGGTCTTTTTTCCTTGTACAACCAAATTACCATTTGGCATTTGTTGCACAACCTGAACGGCAATTTGATCCCCGAATACCACCTTATTACTCGCCGAAGCAGTATTAGTTACATCATTGGTTCCGCCAAATGTTCCTAAATTATCGTTTATAATTGGGCGACCAAGCATTGTGTTGAAAAACTTACTAAAATTATCTGTGGTCACGGAGGCTTTACTGGACGCATATCCTAAACTATTAGTTACAGAAACGCTTTCGTTCATGATTATTGAAATCAAATCTCCGACCGACCGTGCCTGAACCCCTCCATAAAGAGATTTCGGGATTGGAGCATAAGTCTGCGATGCCCCAAGGGTGAATAAAGATTCTGCTTTAACACATAAATTCATTGATGTTAAAGCTAAAATTGTGATTAAACTTTTTGTGATTAAATTTTTCATTTATATTTTTACCAACACCTTATTTTCCCCTATAATTTTTCCCGTATAAACTTTATTATAATTTTTACTCACTATACAAATATTATCACCGACCATGCCGTTTGCAAGAGCCGCCGCTTCAGTCGATATGGTAAGATTATTTGTATTAAATACTGCCGTTACCTTCGCATTTCTCAAAATATCAGGTTTTAATTTAACAAAACGCTTATCAATAATTTCGCCCTCTCTAAATGCCTTTTTAGCCAAAACCTCTTTATTTAAAGACTCCGGCTTCAACTCATATCCAAGCGTATTTGAAATTTCGAGTTTTTTTACAACAACATTATCCGAGTTTAATGGTTTTTCGATATTTATGAAGCAAGAGGCAACTAAAACATCTTCGTAAGCTTTAACTAGAATTGGCGCATTGAAAGTTTTTACGAATTTGTCATTAACATAGACCGTTACTTTTTCTAAAGTTCTTGCCATAAATTTCTTTGCGATAGATTCTGTCACGAAAGTGACTTGCCCATCGGGCAAGGATAAATTTTTAAAAGGCAAAGCTACAACTTCTACTTTGAGCTGGGCGTCGGTGTACTGTTTGTACTGTTCGCTAACTTGCCCTGAAATAATTGATTTAACTTCATTATCACTCATTATATTATCAGCATTAGCTCTAAGCGAACTTGAAGCTAAAATTAAAATTAATATTAAAGTTAAATTGATTATTTTTTTCATTTTGTATCCTTACAGATTATTTTTATTAAACAATATTGTTAGTTTGTTTTAGTATATCGCTAGAAGAACTGATGATCTTGGAATTCGCCTCAAAGGCTCTTTCAGCTTTGATTAGACCAATTAATTCCTCAACTATTTGAACATTGGAACCTTCCAAAAATCCTTGTTGGATTGTTCCCATGCCGTTTGAACCGGGAGTATCCTGAATAGGATTACCGGAACCTGCTGTTTCTACATATAAGTTATGACCTATGGCCAAAAGTCCCGAAGGGTTTTGAAATCTGGCTAACTGAAGAGTTCCAGCAATACTTTGAGTCGTGCTTGAACCCACTGTTACCGATATATTCCCATCCTCTGTAATATCAATTTCTTTTGCATCACTTGGGATTGATGTTTGAGGCTGAATTAAGTAGCCATCACTTGTACATAATTGCCCCATAGAATCTAGCTTTAATGAACCATCCCTCGTGTAAGCCAGAGTCCCATCAGTTTTCATAACTTGTAAAAACCCCTCTCCCTGAATTGAAACATCCAAATTTCTATCGGTTGAAACGGCTGTACCTTGGCTGAATACTCTTGTTGTTGCGGCAGTTTTCACCCCAAGCCCATATTCAATACCTACGGGTTGAAAAGTTCCCTGATTAATCATTGCGCCCGGTGTTTTAACCACTTGGCTCAACATATCCTGAAATTCAACACGTGCTTTTTTAAATCCTGTTGTATTTACGTTCGCAATATTATTCGAAATGACATCTAAATAATTTTGTTGACCTATCATCCCCGTTGCTGCTGTTGATAACGCTCTTAACATTTATTTCCTCCCGCTTGTTGTTTAAAGTCTTCCGACCCTCATGACATTACTCAATGAATCTCCGTTTGATTGAACTAATTTTGATAATGCTTCATAGTTCCTTGAAGTATTGATGGTTTTCATCATTTCATTTACTACATTTGCGTTAGACATTTCCAAAGAACCCTGCTGTATCGAAAATTTTTCTGCTTTAAGTTCCGGATTTATCGTATTACCAACAGGTTTAAACTTGGAACCTCCCAAACATTCCATATCTTCTTTGTTTGTAAAATCATAAACCCCAATTTTTTGCATAGTCATTTGGTTTTTGTCATTACTAAGCTGAATTGTTCCGTCTTCATTTATTATAATATCATTTATCGATCTCATCACTACATCATTTGTGTTAATTTTTATTCTTTTTGACTTTTCATCAAGGACATAATCACCGTCTTTTGTGACCAAATTCCCATTGTTATTCAAGGTAAAGGAACCATTACGAGTATAAGAAATATCTCCATCATTTGATTGAATTTTGAAAAGCCCGTCCCCTTGTATTGCCAAATCGAAAGTATTTCCTGTTTTATCCAAAACTCCTTGTGAAAAATCATGGGTAAGTTTTTGAATTTGACTGCCGATACTTAAAGCCCCTACACTAGCCGATTCATCGGTTATAGTGTTTTTTTGAATAATATTGGAATCATATATATTTTGAAATACCAAACTTTGTTTTTTATATCCTACCGTATTTACATTTGCAACGTTATTAGCAGTGGAATCGTTTTGCTCTATCAGTGCCTGCATTCCTTTTACCGCTGTTTCTAATCCTCTTATTATCATTATGCACCTCCCTTGTAGCGGTCATAAATATTCAAAACATTTTTAACATAGCGCTGAGTTTCCCCGTAAGGAGGGATTCCGCCGTATTTTTTTACCGCCCCTCCGCCGGCATTATAAGCCGCCAAAGCAAGTTCTTTATTCCCACCGTAAGTTTTTAGTAAATTTGCAAGCATTTTAGTTCCGCCCTTGACATTTTGTTCGGCATCATAAGGGTTTTCTACCCCCAAGCCTTTTGCAGTCCCAGGCATTAATTGCATTAAACCTGCGGCTCCGCATTTTGAAGTTGCTTTTTCGTTAAACCCTGATTCTTGCTTAACCACTGCGCGTACAAAGTCAGCGTCCAGTCCGTTTTTTTGTGAATATTCGTTAATAAGTTCATTTATTTCGCCCGTTGAGACATCTTCGCCGTAACTTGAAGCCCTTGAAGGATTCATTGAAGCATTTAAAATATTTTGAAAATCACTATCAGGTTTTTTGTTTTCGCCTGTTAAAACCTGAAATTGGCGTTCAATATTGCCAATCCTTTGCAATGTTATTTCTAATCCCGTAATTTCCACTTCTCAACCCCATTTTTAACAATACATCTGTACAATCACTAATGTACAATATATAGAGGATATTTAACATCAACCTCGGGGTTAGAATATTTGGCTTTGTATAGACCAAGTGGTTAGTTTTTAGTTGAACAGTCGAATAGTTGAACAGTTATTTTGGCTGAATAGCTGAAGGGTTGAAGGGTTTAAACGAAGTAAACGGTAAACGGTAAACAGTAAACGGTTTTGCACATCTTGCTTACTTTTCCCTTTTTGCTTTTCCCTTTTTACTCCATCGTGTTATTATTAAATTTTAAGATTTGTTATATTTAATAGCAATTTTTATTATTTACAAGTATTATATATTTTATAGTGAATCGAATAAAATCATGCTTTTAGCAAGACTTGGAAGAAAATGAAATCGCTGATTAAAAAGGAAACTAGCTCCACAGATAAAATTTTAAAACCTGATTTTAACCAAAAAACAGGGCGGGAATTGCTCGCATTTTATTTGCAATCAAAATTTAAACAAATTTTGGCCTACGATAGAAAATATCACGCTCCTATATTTACTGAAGTAAGACCTGATTTTATTTCAAAGTTCTCAAGGCGGCTTATCAATGCGCCCCAAAAACGCCTTTTGATAGGTATTACCGGCGAATCTGCCTGTGGAAAATCAACCATCTGCGGACAAATTAAAGATACAATTCAATGCTTAAATTTGCCTGTTTCCATTATTAGTGCGGATAACTATTTTAACGATATTTCTGAACTCATTCAACAATACGGCGATTTTGACAAATTAAGAGATAATGGTTATGATGTTGATTCTCCCGAAAGTTTTCAGCTTGAACTGTTGAAAAAGGATTTAGAAACAATCTCTCAAGGTGAAGACATTAAAATCCCCGAGTACCTACTCAACGGTTCGGGTTGTTCTGTTGCTCAATCTATTGAAGTAAAATCCGAAAAAATAATTGTGGTTGAAGGCATGTCTACAATGTATAAAGATGTTAAAGAAATCTTTGATATAAAAATTTATATTGAAACCTGCCCTGAAGAAAGAAAACAAAGATTTTTCAACCGCGCAACCGAAAGGAATCAGGATGAAGACAACGCCCAAAAACATTGGGATTACGTTAAAGTCGCCGGTGAAAAATATGTTCAGCCCTCCAAAAACGAAGCTGATATAATCCTCAATGGAAACTCTGACTTAATCTACTTTTCCCAAATCCTTGAATATATTCACACTATTACGAATAATTTTCAGTAATCAGATACCGAGTTGAATAGTCGAACAGTTGAAAAGTTGCAAAGCCAAGAGCGAAGTAGGGTGCGAATTTAACCGCACAGTCATAGCACCGCAGCTTGGGCTTGCGGATTTCGGCAAGAGCGATGCGTAGCAAGCTCGTCCCAACGAGAGAAACCACGCTTTCCCTCGTTGCCGATAATCCAAGACATCTAGCCCGACAACATAATTTTAAATAATATAAATGCGTTCGAAAATAGTGCAAATACGTATTATACCTACATGCCCACCCTACGCACTTGGCTATGCAAGCATAGATTTTAGAGTTGAACGGTCAAAGTCAGGAAACTTTTCCTCAAGTGCTTTTAGTTCCTTAGGTTGCCTAATCCAACTTACAAAAGTTTGAACAAAATTTTTCGGTTTAATCACTTTAGAACTTGGAAAGTCCGTACTAGCTACAGTTGTCAAAGCCACATTCTTAGGCAACTTCGCTTTAGAACTTGATTGCACTAACGCTAAAAGGAAGCCATTAGCTATTTTGGGTTGAACACTACTTAACATATTTTTTCTCCTTTTTAATAAATTATAGTTTTACAGTTACTTCAAAACTTGTAAATAAAATCATTTGTTATAGGGATTTCTGCCTTATGCCGTCTGTTATGGTTATATCGCTTGTTATTGCTGCATTTCGGCAAATTGTAAACTTTTACGAACTTAGTTTATATTCCTTAATATTTCCCTAGATTGAAAAACGTAAGAGGATTATTTCAATCCGCAGATTTCATATTTCTATGCTTATTATACAACAAATATAAAATAAGTAAATAATTGATTTCTCGTACTAATATGGTAAAATTGTTATTGAATTATACTATACACAAAATAAAGAAAAGAAATAGCAATTATTATGAAAAAGGTTTATATTGAAACACTCGGCTGTCAGATGAACAAATCCGATACGGAAAAAATGCTTGGGATGCTTGATTATTTAGGGTATGAAGAAGTTAAAGAGCTTAAGAATAAAGATAGCGCCGATTTACTTATTATAAATACATGTTCAATCAGGCAACTTTCAGAGGACAAAGCGTTTAGCAGAACAGGACTTTGGGGAAAATGGAAAAAAAACCGTCCGAATTTAAAAATCGCCTTTTGTGGCTGTGTTGCTCAACAGACAGGCGAAGCCGTTTTTAAAAGGATGCCCTACATTGATTTGGTGATGGGAACGCATAATATTAACGAATTCCCCGATTTGGTAAAAAGGATTGAGGCGGGCGAAAAAGTTTGTGCCGCAGGTGAAACATTGGTTGACGAAAAAGGATTTGAAATCAAAAGAGCAAAAGGCGTTAACGCTTGGATTACAATAACCGAGGGTTGCGATAACTTTTGTACCTACTGCGTGGTGCCCTACACAAGAGGGCGCGAGCGTTCGCGAGCGCCGGAAGTAATTATTAAGGAAGCAAAAGATATTTTGGCTCAAGGATTCAAGGAAATTACACTTCTGGGGCAAAATGTTGACAGCTACGGAAAAAAAGGCGAATACTCCGACTGGAACTTAGCAAGACTTTTACGTGAATTGAACGCACTTGAGGGCAAATTCAGAATTCGTTTTACAACGTCTTACCCTACTGATATTACGGACGAATTAATCGATACTGTAGTTAAATCAGGTAAAATTTGCGAATGTTTCCATATTCCGATGCAATCAGGTTCATCAGACATCCTAAAAAAAATGAACAGACGCTACGATAAGGAAACTTATTCAAAAATTGTTAAGAAAATCCGCGAACGGGTTAAAGATGTTACAATTACAAGCGATTTTATCGCAGGATTTCCGGGCGAAAGCGAAAAACAGTTTCAAGAAACGCTTGATGTGATGAAGAAACTTGAGCTTGATTATTCTAATACGGCGGCTTATTCACCTCGCGAAATAACAATTGCCGCAAAGTGGGAAGAATTATTTTTACCTGAAGATATTAAAAGCGAAAGATTAGTACGCTTGAACGACCAGAATAAAGAAAATTGCATTAATTCAAATAAAAAATATATCGGACGAGAACTGGAAGTTTTGGTTGAGACTTTTAAAAATCATAAAGGAAAAAATATTTTAACCGGAAGAACACGGAACAATAAAATTGTTCATATCCCTCATCACGAAAATATTGTCGGTGAATTTGTTAATGTTAAAATCATCGGAGCGAAAACATGGTATTTAAAAGGTGAATTGAATAAATAACAGGGATTACGCAAAGCTTGAAAAACATTGTTAATACCAATTTGCAATCAATAAAGTATTAATGTATAATAAATCTTGTAAGTAATAATTTACAGGAGGAATTATGCGACCTAAATTACCATTTCCTGATGGAACTGCAGAACAAATGCAAAATTTGTTAGAAAATGTTA
>CAISJE010000216.1 GCA_903885635.1 uncultured bacterium | reverse complement strand
GAATATAAAAGCTTCTCTCCACCGAGTATACTCATCACGTAAGAGCTTTCGTTAAATGAAGTAAAATTTTCTTTTAGGTGCATTTTTAATGATTCAAAATCCTTGTCCGCTATTGGTTTTTGAGCTAAATTATAAACGTATTTATAAATATTACTTAAAATTAACTCTTCTTGTCCTGATTTGGAGCTTGCACTGAATATAATTATTGAATCTTTTGTCGGCAATGTTTCTGTATCTATGCCAGTATAAGTCAGATTTTTATTGTTTTTTATATCTAGAATATAAACCTTTAATGCCATATTTAGGAAGTTGCTTGTTATATCATCGCTTTTAGGTCCTACGAACCCAACTTGGACATTTTTCTCAATTTTTGTATTCAAGGCAACATCAAATCTTTTTGTTTGTTGTATGAGTGTTGATAAATCTTTTTTTGTAGCTGTAAGCTTTGCTCCATTTAAATTATTTGATTTATTAAAATATTGGGCAAAAGTCTCTACAGTTTTATCAGGATTTACGTCCCCGACAATAAAAGTTACCATATTATTGTTGTTATAATATTTTTTATAAAAGTTTTCCAGTTCTTCTAATTGCGTATTTTGAATTTTTTGAATTTCATTTATCTCTTCTTTTGGTTTTTCATTAAGTCCAAGTAAATTGTTTAATATCAAATATCTAGGGATATTTTCATCAGGATTGCCTTTGTCTTTTAAACGTATAGTTTCTTCGGAAACCAAAATTCCTTTTTCTTTTTCATATTGAGTTTTAAAATCTTTCGGGCTTTGAAGTATTTGAGCTTGAGCTTTTATAATTTTATCAATAGTTTCTTTATCATCAAATGGATATTTCATCCAATAGTTAGTATGGTCATTGTCGGTCGTTGCGTTCCCTTCTATACCTAATCTGCGTTGGAATGATGCAAATGTTTCATTATCAATTTGTGTATCGAAATTATAAACTAAATGTTCGACAAAATGACTTATGACTGGGTCATTATCTTGTCCTGCTTTTACGCAGGTATTAATTATAAAAGGACCAGGCTTTGGCACTATTGCAATTCTATGCCCATTAGCCAATTCATAAAGCTTACCTTGTCCCACATAAGGCACGTCAAAAGTCTCAATTTCTCTATATCCTTGAGTTATTTGTGGCGAAGCATAAGCTTTGGAGGTTTCTAATGGGATTGGTTTATAATTCGGAAAAGTAGAAAATGGACTGGAACTAACAGAATTTCCTTTGAAATTCTGCTGATTTTGAACAAATTGGGCATTGACTACACTACGAATATTCATGCACACACCTTACTTCTTACTTCCATAAAAACACGTGAAGATAATTAATGAACAATTTTTGACGATTTTTAGCCAATTGTTAAAAAAGGTTTACAATATCGGGATTATTAGCAAAAAATCTTATCAGTGGTTTTATATATTTAAAAAGAGGTTTTCAATTGAAGATAATATTTGCATACCCAAATAATAATTCGCCCCAACCGAAAAATATTGTCTTTGGGGCAGGTTTAACCAGAGAAATTGGAAGAGAAATGCGAAATGTAAATGTGTTAGAAATTTCTGATAGGCTTACTCAAAAAGGTATTCCAACTGATTTTAAGGGAAATAAAGTTATAGCTTGGTGTAGTGCAAAAACAATAGAGGTTTTTCAACAATTAAACAAAAACTTCCAAACACATTTGGCGTTACCAAAGGGGATTTATGTAGAAGATTTTGCGGGCTTAAACGTGGATAGTCAAACCATGCTTGGGTTTTGTAATCTTCTACCTACAAAGTTAATAAAAGGTTCAAGTGAGATTATTCCATCAAGAACGGTTTTCTTTAACACTTTTGAAACAGCTAAAAAACAACTTCCACCTGAAGAACAATGGCTTTTTGATTGGAATTATATAAACGAAATAGCAGACGTTAATTATGCCGCTAAGCAGTCAAGTACAAATCATTTTTTGTACTTTTTCATGCATGAATTATCTCATGTAGTTCATGAGGATAGACTTTTAAACAAATTGGGAGGACAAGCCTTAGCGAAAAGAATTGAATTTGTGAAAAATGCAAAACAAATTGAAGAATATCAAAAAAAATATGGACAAAAAATATCCAAAATTTGTGAGTATGCATTGACGGACCAATTTGAGGCCATTGGCTGCGATATACCAAGAAGAATTGCCAATACACTTGATAATGAAACACTTATACCAATAAAAAATCCTTTTCTTGGAACCCCGTATGAAAGATTGTCTTTACGGCAAAGAATAAATATTCCATTTTATTCTGATGAAAAAAGACCGTTAGATGAAATTCTAAGAAATTTTTGGAATGGGAAATTTAAGTAAATGGAGACAGAAAATAAATGAATCTAGGAATAAACCCAATATCTTTTCAAGCAAGAATAATTTTTGAACCTAAAGCAATGACGGCGAATAGTAACACGCCTAAAAAAGCTGTGCAGTTAGGTCAAGAAACAAAATCAAGTTGGATTATAAAGATGTTCACAAAAATAATTAAGCCAATCTTGTCCATTAAAATAAAACACCCTTCGTAGGAGCCAATTATGATTATTACCAATTTAACACTAAACAATTATCATAAAAATAACCATCAAGGTAAGATTTCTGTAAATAAGAACTTATCTTATTCGCATAATTTTTCGTTTGGAAATAATATTTCCCTGCCTCAAAACAATATAAATCGATTAATAGAATCGTGTTTAGGAAAACTGGCAATTTTACAAAGAAAACTAAAGAATAGAATAAGGATGAAGGAACAAAGTCAAAATATAAATACATTTTATCAAAAGGTTATTAATATTGATGAAAATTCACCCGAATATATAAAATATTTGCATGGATATGCAAAAAGTTTTGCTAGAGGGAAAGAAGTTGAAATAAATTTAGAAAGCCGACGTATTTTAGATATTGTTAATTCAGATGATTCTTGCATTTTTATCGTGAACCATGACGCTCCTAAAAAAGACCCTGCAATGTTAGGCATTTTCAATACACTTCTTAATGGTGCATATATTGTAGCCGGAAAAGCTTCAACTTGTCCGAGACCTAAAATAATTATTAATGAAGATATTCTTTCAACCTTGGATGTAAAACAAAAAGCCATTTTAGAAAAATTTGGTGCCGTAGGAATCGATGCAAGTTTATTTAATGCAAATAGTCCGAATAATGCTAAAAAATTACTCCCGATAATGAAGGCTTTTCTAAAAGACCAAGCTCACATTTTTATTTTCCCTGAAGGTAAAATGATTATGTTTAAAGATTTAGACCTGGAATATAAATTTCAAACAGGCGTTGGCGAAATAATTAATAAGCTTACAACGGCAAAAAAGTCTGTCAAAGTTGTACCTCTTGCCTTTGCGTATAATAATGAGTCAAAACAATTTTTAGGTAGTATCCATGTCGGAGAACCTGTATTTTTCAAAAAGCAGGGTGCAAATGTTATATTTTCAGAAGGAAATATGGACTCGAGCTTTGCTTCTCAAAAATATGTCGATTTTTTCAAGGACGCTGAAGACGGTTTTAGAACTATAACAGAAAAAGGGCACCCAGTAATTGGAAAAGATTTGCCTGATTACATTGCAGGCGTTCTTTGTGAAAATTTGCGAATTTGCAAAGAGGAAGCTAAAAGACAGTTGCCTATAAAGTCTCTTGGAGATAAAGTTATTAAATTCAATTAGCTTCAACTGACTCTCTTTTCCACAAAAAAAGACGAAAAGTTACAAAAGTTAACTTACTAGCAATTTTTGTAACAGGTCAGCAGGGTGATTTGTAAGTCAACCCTGATTTTGGTATAATTAAAGGTTTGTGTTTTATGCAAATGAGAAGCCAGGGGATAAAGCCTCTAATATACTGATATTCTGTTTTTTTGCAGTTTCTATTACTG
>CAISJE010000215.1 GCA_903885635.1 uncultured bacterium | reverse complement strand
TGTAAGAATAGTTTTATGATTATTTATACTTGAATATTTATACTGAGGGACAAGGTATTCCCAAGTTCCAAATTCATCATAAGTCAGCTTCCACCTTTTTAATGAACCACAAGATGTTTTTCCTAATATATTAAATAATCTCCACTGTTATACATTTCAAGAAATAACTTGTCGCCTTGACATTTAGGTTGATATTTTATTCTAAAAATACCCCATTGTTTAATTAAATCTATTCTCGCAAGTGCAATGGTTTTGGCGGTATCGGGGACAAAGCTTTTTGTTTGGATTGCAGGGTAGTAAAAAGGTTCAGGGTTTTCTTTGACAAGAGCCTGAATATCATATTCGAGTGATTCAAATAATATCTCATAGGATTTACCGCCTTGAACGGTTACTTCCCGAGCAATATATTGACCGCTTTGAATTTTCAATCTTATCGCTCTTGTACTTGTTAACCCTTTGGCTTCCGCTACTTTGTTTATGGGGACGAACGAGTTAAGAGCGGTGCTTGCACCTAGTTTTTCAACTTGTGAGGAGCCAAAAGCTCCGCTTATATCTATATATTCGTCCATACTCACAAGATAACTTGCAATGGCGAAAATTGGAATATCACTTCCGAGTTTTGTGTCTAAAACGAATCAAAAAAAATAAAAATATTCCGAACTTTGATACCCCTGAAACGCACTAAAAAGAAAATGAAAAAATCCGTTTTGGCTCATACCATTTGCATGTTTTCTGCATGTGCCTCAAACCTTTATATATCAAAGTATACAGGCAAAATTATATGATTTTAACCATGAAGACACCATGAAGAAAACATGACGTATTAGGAAGTTTCGGCTCATACTAAATTCCGACTAAAAATGCAAAAAAACAAGCCTGAAACCCGCTCGTAGAACAAGTCGTCTGTTTTGGCTCATAGTGTCTGTTACGGCTCAAATTACATGTTAAAATACACCAAAATCAGGGTTGACTTACAAATCACCCTGCTGACCTGTTACTATCTTTGCAACTTTGTTACATTTTCAGTAACCATAACAATAAGAGAGCCTTTTACAACTCTCTTAAAATTTGCTCCTTTTGATAATGGGGCGGGCGATGGGGTTCGAACCCACGTATATCGGCACCACAAGCCGAGGTCTTAACCACTTGACGACACCCGCCATAAGTCATACCAGAATTATACAACAAACATTGTTACTGTCAAAGTCATTTTTGAGACAAAAAATCCCGCTGTTTAAGCGAGAGTTTTTGTTTATATTTTCAACTTTTAACTAATTAATCCTCTGAAACATATACCCGATTCCGCGAGCTGTCAATATCAACTCAGGATTTGCAGGATCTGTTTCCAATTTTGAACGTAATCTCGAAATATGCACGTCAACAACCCTCGTATCAATACGATGATCAGGCGGATATGCCCAAACATGTTGTAATATTTCGTTTCTTGAATACGCTTGTCCTGAATTATTAACTAATAATTCCAACAAGCTGAATTCCATCCCTGTTAAACGAATTCGTTCATTCTTTCTGAATACTTGACGTCGTGCTGTGTCTATCTTGATACTGCCCGTTGTAATTACATTTTTCGTGATTTTCCCCGTTGGAACAATCGCCTCACGACTGTTTGTTCTTCTCAAAACAGCTTTAACACGAGCTTCCAATTCTTTCGGACTGAAAGGCTTTATAACGTAATCATCCGCTCCCAACTCGAGTCCTGTAATTCTCTCTGAAACATCGCCTAACGCTGTTAATATAATAATCGGCACATCTGAAGTTCTACGAATCTCTCTCGTAACTCCATATCCATCCATTTTTGGCATCATTACATCTAATACAACCAAGTCAGGATTTGTTTTGTTAAACATATTGACCGCTTCTTCACCATCTTCAGCAACAACTACATCATAGCCTACCATTTTTAAACGTGTTTCTAAAATTCTTCTGATACTTGCTTCATCATCTGCTACTAAAATCTTTTGACGAACATCAATTTCATTTTGCAATTCCGCATTTTCTGTCATTGTCATAGTCCTTACGCTTATGTACCACTAATTCCTAAAAATATTATATAATA
>CAISJE010000214.1 GCA_903885635.1 uncultured bacterium | reverse complement strand
GTAATAGAAACTGCAAAAAAACAGAATATCAGTATATTAGAGGCTTTATCCCCTGGCTTCTCATTTGCATAAAACACAAACCTTTAATTATACCAAAATCAGGGTTGACTTACAAATCACCCTGCTGACCTGTTACCCATTAATCGATTGTGTAAATAATTATTAAGTCCCTAGCAATTATTTTTTTCACGAGGTTTTAATAATCAGAATGAAAATTAAAAAAGGAGACTTAAAATGAAGTTACAATCAATCAATCAATCAATCAATCGTCGCCGAATAATTCAAAACCGTCGTTTGGGGCAATAATACATTCTACTGACCTACCAGAATTTTTTAAAGGACCTCTTGGAGTTGCCCCTATTGAAGGAAAAGTAAAAAGAATTCTAGAGGAATATACCTTAACTAATCTATTGGAAAAATTAAAAGCTATTCAACGAGATACTTGGGAACTGAATAACTATACTTTTAAGACTCAACAATTAAGTTCAACGGCTGACCCACAATTACAGTATACTTTTAAAAATAATTCTAATTTAAGCATACATTTTTCTAATGGAGATTCGACTACTATATCTATTGATAAAAAAACATTCGAAGAAGACAAGCAGTTTTATCACGCTGTGTTTAATTTCTTTAAAGACCTCGTAACTGATATTATTAATAAACCCACTAAAAAATAACGCTCAAAACTGTTCAGCTCTTTTCGAAAACTTGTTTTTCGTGAAAGGTTTGCCAGTCGTGCAATTATTCAACTTATCGACTTTTCGACTATTAAACTTCCTAAATATCCCAAGTTTTAAGATATTCTTCCTGTTCAGCGGTCAAGGTATCAATCTCAAGCCCCATTGAATCAAGCTTTATTTTGGCAATATTCACGTCAACCTCGTGAGGAAGTGTGTATAATTTGTTCTCCAATTGACCTTTGTTTTTGACAAGAAACTCAATTCCCAACGCCTGATTTGCAAACGACATATCCATAACGCTCGCAGGATGTCCTTCAGCAGAAACAAGGTTTACCAATCTTCCTTCAGCCAAAACATAAACGGATTTTCCGTTGTCAAGTTTATATTCTTCCAAAGTAGGTCTTATTTTCTTTATTTCTGAGGCATGTGCCGCTAAATCAGGAATATTTACTTCATAATTAAAATGTCCTGCGTTTGCAACCATTGCACCGTTTTTCATTTGAAGAAGATGTTCAATATCAATGACATGCTTATTTCCGGTAATCGTTAAGAAAATATCCCCTTCTTTTGCCGCTTTAGCAATCGGCATAACTCTGTAACCTTCCATCGCCGCTTCAAGTGCTTTAAGCGGGTCGATTTCACAAACAATAACATTTGCACCAAGAGCCTTTGCTCTCATCGCACAACCCTTACCGCACCAGCCGTAGCCGGAGATTACAAATGTTTTACCGGCGATAAGTATGTTCGACGCTCTGATTATTCCGTCCATAGCACTTTGCCCTGTACCGTAGCGGTTATCGTATAAATGTTTTGTAAGACTTGTGTTAACTCCAACCGCAGGAAATTTGAGTTTCCCTTCTGCTTCCAAGGCTTGCAATCTTTGAATACCCGTTGTGGTTTCTTCCGTTGAGCCGATAATTTTTTCAGCTATTTCGGGGTGTTTTGCATAAATTGTCGAAACAATATCGCATCCGTCGTCAATTATTATGTCAGGGGCATGGTTAAGTGCTTCTTCTATATGTGCCTTGTAAGTGTCTTCGGATTCGCCCGCGATTGCAAAAGTGGGTATTCCATAATGTTTCACCAACGCTGCTGCAACGTCATCTTGAGTAGACAAAGGGTTTGATGCAACTAAAACAGCATCTGCACCGCCGGCTTTCATAACCACGCAAAGTGCCGCTGTTTCCTTTGTAACGTGCACGCAAGCTGATAATTTTAGCCCCGCAAAGGGTTGTTCTTTTATAAATCTTTCTTGGATTTGTTTTAAAACCGGCATGTCCTTAAACGCCCATTCTATTTGGTTTTTACCTTGGTCTGCAAGGTTAATGTCTTTAATATCGTGTTTTGCTTGTGTCATTGTCATTAGTATCTCCTTTTTTGGTTGAATGGTCGAACGGTGAACGGTGAACGGTAAACGGTTTGACGGTTCTTGCTTACTTTTTCCTTTTTCTAACTTGTTGTCGGTGGGTTAGGGAACCCACCCTACTTTAACGACTTTTTGTTGTCGGGCTGGAAAGCCCGACCTACCGTTCACTCGTTGCTTAACCATTATATCACAAACTTTCATGTGCGAGGCTGATTGTTAACTCATTTTTATCAACTTTAACAATTGCCCAGCGCAAGGGGTCAATGCCTATTTCATACAATTTTTGTTCGACAAAAACATTATCAATAGGCAGCTGAGCTTCGATTGTCACTAATTTTGATACGATTTCCATAGTTAAATTGTAACATAAATTAATCTTCACTATTGCTTTTAAAATTTGTTTTTGATATTTTATTATTATGGCCGCAGACAGTCAGTCTTTTTCAATTAAAGGGGCAACCCGCTGACCGAGGTTACACTAGCAGTTATGGATTTATTCGGAATTTCCCGATTTGTAAAATAATTTACGTGTAAAGCTTTGCGGTTTAATTAAAAAGATTGCAAAGTTTTTTTAGTGTACACAGGTCGATAATAAAAAAAAGGAGATAAGAAATGGCAACAAAAGCCTTTAAAACAAACAAAATCGAAAGTATCAAAGAAAAGCTTAAACAGGCTCAAGTAGCTATTGTAACTGAATACAGAGGATTTAGTGTTGAAGAAATCACAAATCTTAGACGTAGACTTCAAAAAGAAGACGGCGATTATACCGTTACAAAAAACACTTTGGCTAAAATAGCGATAAAAGACACTCAATACGAAGTTTTAGCAGATGCTCTCAAAGGACCAATCGCATTGGCTTTCGGGTTCAAGGATCAAGTCAGTCCTGCAAAAATTATGGCTAGTTTCATCAAGGAATCAAAAAAAGGTGCAATCATCGCGGCAGCATTAGACGGGAAATTATTGTCCGCTGATGAAGCAAAAGCGTTAGCAACTCTTCCTTCAAAAGAAGAAATTTACGCAAAAATGCTCGGCTGTATCAATTCACCTGCTTCAGGTATCGCAAACGTTACAAATGGAGTACTTACTTCACTTGTAAGAGCTGTAGATGCAGTTAAGGATACAAAAACAGCGTAAGTCAAAAAGGGGAAAGTAAGCGAGAATTGCAAAACTGTTAAACTATTCAACTAAAAAGCCATTCACCCTTTCACCTCATAACCTAAAAAAATGTAGTAATGTAAAATAAAACAAGGAGAAAAAACAATGAGTAACGTAACAACAATTTTAGAATCAATCGAAAAATTAACACTTTTAGAAGCGGCTGACTTAGTCAAAGCTATGGAAGAAAAATTTGGCGTATCAGCAGCAGCACCTGTTGCAGTTGCAGTAGCAGCAGCACCGACTGAAGCAGTTGAAGAAGTTGACGAAGTTTCTGTCATATTGGCATCAGCCGGTGCTAATAAAATCGCTGTATTGAAAGAAGTTAGAACTATCACAGGTCTTGGATTGAAAGAAGCTAAAGACTTAGTTGATGCAGCTCCAAAAGCGGTTAAAGAAGGCATTAAAAAAGTAGAAGCTGAAGCTATCAAGAAACAACTTGAAGCTGCGGGCGCAACTATCGAAGTTAAATAGTTAATTTCCGAATTCAACAATTAAAAAGGGCTGAGAAAATTTTTTCTCAGCCCTTTTTTGATATTAAATTATTTAAGCCCGAGTAAGGATGAATAATTAGAATTGCCGCTAAGCCCCAGTAATGCCGAAAGAATAGAATTTGGGGTATTATTTGAATTAGAATTTGTACTTGCAATGCTGGAAACGGCATTATACAAATCATTGTTGTAATTATTTGCGCTTGAGCTACTTCCCAATGAGGTGCTTATGGCATTAAGAGCATTGTTGTAAGTATTATTTGACACTCCGCTCAACAAGTTAACAAGAGCGTATCTTTTAGTCAACTCACTTGATTGAAGATCGCTTTGTTTTGCCAATATGTCTTGGGCAAAGGAACTGACTGCATTCGATCTTTGAGATTCTATATTGTTTAAATTATTGGCGAATATAGAATTATCTAAATTCCCAAATCTTGACGCAATATTATTTTCAAGACTGGCAATCATTGGGTTATATATTTGATTAATTGCGCTTACTCCTGAATTTTTATACGCGTTCATTTCTGACTGCATTGTATTTTGAGTATCCGTTGAAAAAGTATTTATCTGTGGCAAAATATTTGCAAGAGTGCTTAAAGCATAGTTGTAGATGGCTGCTTCATTTGAGCCCATATTGTAATTTGCATTAAGAATTCCGCCTGTAACTCCTGTTGTTGCGGTTGAATCTCCGACAGCAACAGAGCTGCTGTTGTATGACGGGTAATTTGACGAGACTTTACTCATAATTTATTCCTTTCTTTGGTTGCCCCAATTAAAAAGGACAAAATTTAATATTAGCGTTTGATGCTTTTATTATAAATGTTTATTACAAATTTTTAAAGTCAGTATATTTACTCACAATTTTATGGCATTATATTTAATTATGGAGAAGAAATCATTAGCACAATTTGTACAACAAAAAAGGGACCATTTAGGAATGTCTCCCAGAGGTTTGGCGAAAAAATGCCATCTTGAACTTTCCCTAATCGAACAAATAGAAGCGGGACAGGAATTATTTTTGCCGACGACTGTTCGCCAAAGTCTTGCCAAAGGCTTGAGATGTTCTTTGCAGGAAATTAAAGATCTTGA
Source organism: uncultured bacterium (assembly GCA_903885635.1). Lineage (GTDB taxonomy): Bacteria > Cyanobacteriota > Vampirovibrionia > Gastranaerophilales > Gastranaerophilaceae > CAIPUE01. The sequence continues at coordinate 9,734 of CAISJE010000214.1, read as the reverse complement.
AAAAGATTTTGAAAACAAATTTGTTGATGAGGAGATTATTGAAGATTTAAAACAAATGATTTTAGCGGGCGAAAAAGATTTGATTTGCCCTAAATGCAAATCACTGTTGGTTACAAGAATTGCCAAAATGTACGACTTGGAAGACAACTTGATGTTACACCCCAAAGCCCGATGTTCAAAATGTGTTTTTCAGATTAAGGATTGAAACTTGATTATAAAGGGATTAAGAAATATAAATTTGAATTTTTCCGCATCCTCTATTAGGTGGAGGGTGAAAAAGCTTACGCTGATTGAAATTAACCCTCACCCGACTTTCTAACACTCGCGGGCTTCCGCTCGTGCTGAAAGTCGACCTCTCCGCAAGGAAGAGGTGAAAAGCTCGCTAAATCGTGACTTATGACAATGTTAATTTCTGGTGATTAGTTACGTCTATATGGAGGACACGAAAATTCTCAAATTTTTCCGTAGCCTCATAATTAAGTCCACGTTAAAAAACATCAACGTGGACTTAATTTGCGAATGGTAATTGTTTTTAAAGCATATTTCTTCTTATTTTTTCTTTTGCTTTATCAATGTTGCGAATTCTTCTTTCGATAGATTTAACTTGTTTATAGAGCATGCTTCTTTCATTTTTAATCAATTTATATTGAGCATCAACATCTGCATATTTTGCCCTGTAGTCTAATAAGTCATTCCTAATTCCGACTTGTGCATTATCAAGTTCAAGAATTGCATTTTGAATATTATCGTTTCCGATAGGTAGTTCACTGGATGTAGCATCTACAGCGGGTGCATTTTTTGCAGGGATTACTTTGGTAAAAGCATTTGCAATAGGATTTGACGATGTTTTTTGTTCAATGGGCGTTGTTTTTGGGGCGGAGTAGGCAGTATCATCAAAGTTTAGTGGTGTAAAAGCATTTCCGTCGGCAAAAGCTAAATTTGAAATAGTACTAAAAACTGCTAATGCTAAAATCAATTTGTATGTTTTTTTCATGTAAATCTCCTTTCATTTTTGAATTATACAACTTTATTTTAATCTATCTTATGTTGAAAAGGAAATACTTTATATTATGTAATATTTTTAGTTCTGTAATATACACACACGACATGCGTTTTACTGAATGGATAAAATTTGAGGCATTTTTTGTATTGACCGGAGGTATCAAATTTTTTTTGCTGAAATAATAAAGTTTTGTAAACCCTTGAGATAAGCTTATTCTATTGGCGCGTAGAAGTAAAAATAAAAACAGAAATAAAGGCAGCGAAAAAACATGTAAAAAAGCAGTTGCTTTTTTTTTTCTTTCAATGTAAGATAAAAGACGTGCACTAAGCACCGCAGAACATTAGACCGAAACAATAGCAGATGGCAAGGAATGATTGCAGGAAAAGGTTTTAGAGCCTTCTTAGACAACAGCTTGATTAAAATAATAAGTTTTTTAACGAAAATAAAAAAGATTTTAAAAAAGTACTTGACAAATAAAGTTGAAGTAATATGATTGTAGATACTGCAAGAGATTGTGGTTAAGTATTTGAGTGTTGGCTCAACGCAAAATGATTAAACAAAACTCTAGCGAAAATTAGAAGGAAACAATCTGCCAGCACTATACGAAAAGCCCCGAAGCGAAAACTTGAAGAAAGTATTCGCGCAAGAGGTAACCGACTCAGGTTTATCAACTTAAACTCTGAAGGGGAAATAAACAAAGTTTCTGGGAAAAAGAAAAACAATTTTTTTGCTCCTAAAAAATTACGGAAGCAAAACGAAAGTTTTGTGACCGCAATAAAAGAAAATCGAACATTGACAACAGAATAGCTGAAAACGAATATAAAATATAATATACTTGTTGATTCAAAATAAAATGGACAGACAACGCGGAAGGTATTGCAAAATACTTTCCAAAAACGAAGACAAATCCGAGCGGTCACTTTTTTAGCTAAATGTGACTTGGAATATAAACTTTCTGACAATGGAGAGTTTGATCCTGGCTCAGGACGAACGCTGGCGGCGTGCTTCATACATGCAAGTCGAACGAGAATCTGACTTCGGTCAGAGGAAAGTGGCGGACGGGTGAGTAATATGTAGGAAATCTGCCTTCTAGAGGGGGACAACAGAGGGAAACTTCTGCTAATACCCCATATGAGCTACCTTGAAATAGGTATCTTGAAAACTCCGGTGCTAGAAGATGAGCCTGCATCTGATTAGCTTGTTGGTGGTGTAATGGACTACCAAGGCGACGATCAGTAGCTGGTTTGAGAGGATGATCAGCCACAATGGGACTGAGACACGGCCCATACTCCTACGGGAGGCAGCAGTAGGGAATTTTGCGCAATGGGCGAAAGCCTGACGCAGCAACGCCGCGTGAATGTTAAGCCCTTCGGGGTGTAAAGTTCTGTCAGTGGGGACGAAACTTGACGGTACCCACAGAGGAAGCACCGGCTAACTCCGTGCCAGCAGCCGCGGTAATACGGAGGGTGCAAGCGTTGTCCGGAATCATTGGGCGTAAAGAGTTCGTAGGTGGCATGTTAAGTCTGGTGTTAAAGGCAGAAGCTCAACTTCTGTAAGGCACTGGATACTGGCAAGCTTGAATGTGGTAGAGGTAAAGGGAATTCCTGGTGTAGCGGTGAAATGCGTAGATATCAGGAGGAACATCGGTGGCGAAAGCGCTTTACTGGGCCATAATTGACACTGAGGAACGAAAGCCGGGGTAGCAAATGGGATTAGATACCCCAGTAGTCCCGGCCGTAAACGATGGATACTAGGTGTTGCGGGTATCGACCCCTGCAGTGCCATAGCTAACGCGATAAGTATCCCGCCTGGGGAGTACGCACGCAAGTGTGAAACTCAAAGGAATTGACGGGGACCCGCACAAGCGGTGGAACATGTGGTTTAATTCGAAGCAACGCGAAAAACCTTACCAGGGCTTGACATCTAACAAACCTCAGCGAAAGTTGAGGGTGCTCTTCGGAGAATGTTAAGACAGGTGGTGCACGGTTGTCGTCAGCTCGTGTCGTGAGATGTTGGGTTAAGTCCCGCAACGAGCGCAACCCTCGTCGTTAGTTGCATACAGTGGTTTACTGCTGTAGTGCTCTCTAGCGAGACTGCCGGTGATAAACCGGAGGAAGGTGAGGATGACGTCAAATCATCATGCCCCTTATGCTCTGGGCTACACACGTGTTACAATGGCTGGTACAACGAGTCGCCAACTCGCGAGAGTGAGCAAATCTCTTAAAACCAGTCTCAGTTCGGATTGCAGTCTGTAACTCGACTGCATGAAGTCGGAATCGCTAGTAAACGCAGATCAGCACGCTGCGTTGAATACGTTCCCGGGTCTTGTACACACCGCCCGTCACACCATGGAAGTCGACCACGCCCGAAGTACGTGAGCTAACCGTAAGGAAGCAGCGTCCTAAGGCAGGGTTGGTGACTGGGGTGAAGTCGTAACAAGGTAGCCGTACCGGAAGGTGTGGCTGGATCACCTCCTTTCTAGGGAGATTAATGGTAGCAATGTGGTAGTAATACTGCAAAGCGTACAAAACCATTCATCCCGAGGTCGAAATCGTTGAAACTATAAGGGTTTAAGTCTAATCATTTACCTTATAGCGGAGATTTTTTCAACAAGTATAGTTTTCAGTCTGTTCTGTCATCAGTGTTCAAGCCTTCGGGCGAGAAACCTGTTTGTACATTGAAAATTACATAGAATTATAAGCGTATATTATTCATAATATTACTCACACGGGTTTTATTATGGAGGATATAAAGTAAAATGAAATATCGCAAGATATTGAGTAATACTGTTATCAAAAAATATAATATAAGCGTAATCATCAATGAAAACTTTATTAATTGACTCGCAAGAGTTGATTAATTTTAGGTAAAGCTACTAAGTGCTAATGAAGGATGCCTTGGTACTGACAGCCGAAGAAGGACGTGTAAAGCTGCGATAAGCTACGGGGAACCGCTAAAGGGTCTTGATCCGTAGAATTCCGAATGGGGAAACCCTCTAGGGTTAAAACCTTAGAATCCACAGATGAATACATAGTCTGTAGGAAGGAAAGCCTGTGAACTGAAACATCTTAGTAACAGGACGAAAATAAAATAAACTAATGATTCCGAAAGTAGCGGCGAGCGAAATTGGAAGAGCCTAAACCTTATGTACGTGATAGACTACAATCGTTGTGCACGGGGTGTTGTGGGACTTACGGAATACTTTGTAGAGTATTCAAAGAGTTACAAAATTATTTGTTAGCTAAATTCAACTGGAAAGTTGAGCCATAGCGGGTGATAGCCCCTTAAGCGAAAGCAAATAGTCTCTTGTTAAGTATCCCGAGTAAGGCGGGGCACGTGAAACCCTGTCTGAATCCACCGGGACCATCCGGTAAGGCTAAATACTAGTCAGTGACCGATAGTGAACAAGTACAGTGATGGAAAGGCGAAAAGAACAGTGAGAAGCTGAGTGAAATAGACCCTGAAATCATTAGCATACAATCAGTTAGAGCCCTATTAATAGGGTGATAGCGTGCCTGTTGAAGAATGAGCCGGCGAGTTATCTTATGTTGCAAGGTTAAGGAGTTAATATCCGGAGCCACAGAGAAATCGAGTATGAATAGTGCGTTAAGTAACATGAGATAGACCCGAACCTTGGCGATCTAACCATGACCAGGATGAAGCGTGGGTAACACTACGTGGAGGTCCGAACCGACTGATGTTGAAAAATCAGCGGATGAGTTGTGGTTAGGGGTGAAATGCCAATCGAGCCAAGAGCTAGCTGGTTCTCCCCGAAATGCGTTTAGGCACAGCGTCAGATTTATCTTACAGGAGGTAGAGCACTAGTTTGGTGCGGGCCGAGAAACTCGGTACCAAATCATGTTAAACTCCGAATGCCTGTAATGTTATTGTCTGGCAGTGAGGCTATGAGTGATAAGATCCATGGCCAAGAGGGAAACAGCCCAGAACACCAATTAAGGTCCCAAATATATACTAAGTGATTAAGGAGGTAGAGTTGCAGCGACAACCAGGAGGTTGGCTTAGAAGCAGCCATCCCTTGAAAGAGTGCGTAATAGCTCACTGGTCAAGCGACTCCGCGCCGAAAATTCGTCGGGACTATGTATATAACCGAAATTGTGTCATTATAGTTTACTATAGTGGGTAGGGGAGCGTTCTGTTGTAGGTTGAAGTATGATCGTAAGGACATATGGACGAAGCAGAAGTGAGAATGTCGGCATGAGTAGCGAAAACATTGGTGAGAATCCAATGCACCGTAAACCTAAGGTTTCCCCTGGCAGGCTCGTCCGCGGGGGGTTAGTCGGATCCTAAGATGAGGCCCAAAGGCGTAGTCGATGGACAACAGGTTGATATTCCTGTACTATCTGGTAATCGTTACTAGATGCGGAGGGACGCAGGAGGATAAGCATGCAGCCGATCGGAAGTGGCTGTTTAAGCGTGTAGGTAGAAATAGTAGGAAAATCCGCTATTTCGTTATAAACTGAGGCGTTATGAGGAGAGTCTACGGACTCGAAGATGTTGAATCCACACTGCCAAGAAAATCTTCGCAATCGAGATTATTAGGTATCCGTACCGTAAACCGCCACAGGTAGGTTGGTAGAATATACTAAGGTGCGCGAGACAACTCTCGCTAAGGAACTCGGCAAAATCACCTCGTAACTTCGGGAGAAGAGGTACTCTGGTAGCGTGTAAGCTCTTGCAGCTGAAGCGTGATAGAGTCGCAGTGAATTGGCCCAGGCGACTGTTTACCAAAAACACAGGTCTCTGCTAAGTCGATTAAGACGATGTATAGGGGCTGACGCCTGCCCGGTGCTGGAAGGTTACATGGAAGGGTTAGCAGCAATGCGAAGCTCTGAAATTAAGCCCCAGTGAACGGCGGCCGTAACTATAACGGTCCTAAGGTAGCGAAATTCCTTGTCAGGTAAGTTCTGACCCGCACGAATGGCGTAACGATCTGGGCGCTGTCTCGGCGAGAGGCTCGGCGAAATTGGATTATCCGTGAAGATACGGATTACGTGTACCAGGACAGAAAGACCCTATTGAGCTTTACTGTAGCTTGAAATTGAATTCGGGTTATTATTGTGCAGTATAGGTGGGAGACTTTGAAGCGAAAGCGTCAGCTTTTGTGGAGTCATCGTTGAGATACCACTCTGTAATGATTTGAATTCTAACCTCGATCCCTCTAACAACAGGGCGAGGAACAGTTTCTGGTGGGCAGTTTGACTGGGGCGGTCGCCTCCTAAAATGTAACGGAGGCGTTCAAAGGTTAGTTCAGGTTGGTCGGAAATCAACCATTGAGTGCAATAGCAAAAACTAGCTTGACTGTGAGACATACAAGTCGAACAGGTACGAAAGTAGGATATAGTGATCCGGTGGTTCTGTATGGAAGGGCCATCGCTCATCGGATAAAAGTTACCATAGGGATAACAGGCTTATCTCCCCCAAGAGTCCACATCGACGGGGAGGTTTGGCACCTCGATGTCGGCTCGTCGCATCCTGGAGCGGTAGTACGTTCCAAGGGTTGGGCTGTTCGCCCATTAAAGCGGCACGCGAGCTGGGTTCAGAACGTCGTGAGACAGTTCGGTCCATATCCGGTATACGCGCAAGAGAATTGAATGGAGTCTTCCTTAGTACGAGAGGACCGGGAAGAGCGAACCTCCAGTGTACGGGTTATCACGCCAGTGGTAAACGCCCGGTAGCTGTGTTCGAAGCGGATAAGTGCTGAAAGCATATAAGTACGAAGCCCACCATAAGATGAGTTCTCTCATAGCATAAGCTAGTAAGTCCCCGTGCAGATTACACGGTTGATAGGTCAGAGATATAAGTATGGCAACATATTCAGTCGACTGATACTAATAGGACGAGGGCTTTTCCTAAATAGCGGAGCCGATGTTTGTCGGCGTTGACTTGTGTAAGCAAGGCAAGCAGGACAAACATTACGATAGCGACGTGGAAATCTTTGATTTCCTCAGGAGCTTTCAGGCAAAGCATTTTAAGATGATGCGTCAAAAAACTTATAATTCTGTGTAATTTTCAGTGTATAAAGCACATTGAAATTCCTGAATAAATATTCACAAAGGAATTTGAAAACAAATTTCTGGTGATCAAGCGTGAGGAAACCACCCGTTCCCATCCCGAACACGGTCGTAAAGACTCATTGCGGTGACAATACTTGGAGGGCCACCTCCTGGGAAGATAACTCGTTGCCAGAATCTATTTTAAAAAAGCTGATGATTAATTTCATTGGCTTTTTTTGTTAATAAAACTTTACACCTAGCGTCCTAAAAGTAAATTTTTTCTTCGGAATGGTTTTTACATGAATATACGAGGATTACATTTTTAGGAGAATATTATTATGGTTGATTCAGTTAAGGGCGTAAATACATGCATAAATTGTCATACAGCAGGACCTTATAAAAGAGTTCAAAATCCTACTAGTGGTCATATTCCCTTTGTTCGTGAAAATGTTACAATAGAAGAAAAGCAAAAACAAGCTGAAGCAAAGAAAAATTATGATAAATACATCAAAAATGGTCGATTGGTATATAATCATCCCAAAGAGTCTTTTTGGACAAGGCTATTTGGGATAAAAGAAGAGCCCTCTTATACTTATACCCCGAATGTAAAGGGAAATGAAACCTTTGGGTGGCTTAAGAGAAAGCTTAATTTACCTGACGGAACTTTTGCAGAGCATTTAGAAAATACTACAGGGCCGAGGGATTTATATGAAATAGCAGGTCAGCTCGAAATTCCTGCGAAAGTATTACATAAAGCAATTGGTAAATAGTTAACACAAAAAATTAACCAAAAGCCCTTAAATAAGATTAAGGGCTTTTGGTTTTGTTTGACATTTGTTTCCAGTCCTAATATAATTACCTTATGAGTAATATAATTAAAGCCCAAAAGGGTACAAAAGATATTTTGCCCAATGACATTGAGCAGTGGCAGAATTTGGAATTAAAAGCGTTAGAGATTTTTACAAGAGCAGGTTTTAGTGAAATTAGAACTCCGATTTTTGAGGCAACTGAGCTTTTTGCCCGTGGGGTCGGTGATACGACTGATATTGTAAACAAAGAGATGTACACTTTTGAAAAAAGCGAGCGTTCTTTGACGCTTCGTCCCGAAAATACGGCAGGAGTTGTTAGAGCTTACATTGAAAACGGCATGCATAGACTTGCTTCGCCTGTTAAGCTGTGGTATAAGGGACCGATGTTTAGATATGAACGTCCTCAAGCCGGTCGTCAAAGACAGTTTCATCAGGTTGGGGCAGAGATGTTCGGGATAAAAGAGCCTACGGCTGATGCTGAAATTATTTTACTTGCCGTAGATTATTTGAAGGCTCTGGGCTTGAATGATTTGGATGTCGAAATTAATTCGCTTGGATGTTCTGATTGTCGTGAAGGTTTTAAAACTGCGCTTAGGGTTGTCTTAAAACCTGAATTAGACATTATGTGTCCTGATTGTCAGGCTCGATATGAAAAAAATCCGTTGAGGATTTTGGATTGTAAAGTCGAAGTGTGTCGCAGAATTTTAGAAAAACAAGAAGTCCAAAATGTTATAGTTTCTGATTATATTTGTGGGGATTGCCAAAAACATTTTGATGAATTAAAAAAATATTTAGATGCGCTTAATATAAAATACAAAAGAAACAAACTTCTTGTCAGGGGGCTTGATTATTATAATCGGACAGTATTTGAGATTAAATCTAATAATTTAGGTTCGCAAAACGCTGTTTGTGGCGGCGGAAGATATGATAGTTTGGTTAAAAATTTGGGTGGCGAAGATACTCCTGCGGTTGGTTGGGCTATGGGAATGGAAAGGTTAAATTCTTTGCTGGAAAAAATTGAGTCTAAAAAAATGAATGCTTATGTCGTTTCAAATTTTAGTGTTGAGGCATTGAAATTGGTTGAAGAATTAAGGAATTTAGGGATTAGCTGTGATTTTGATATGACAAACAAAAAATTTGGCAAGCAGTTGGAAAAGGCTTCTAAAAATGCAGATTTTGCCTTTATTTTGGGTGAAGATGAAATAAAAAATAGTACTATTTCTGTTAAAAACCTTAAAACTTCGGAGCAGAAAAACTTATCTAAAGATGAGGCATTTAAATTTGTTAAAAGTATGAAGAAAACATAAAATTTTTAAAAAACTGTTACATTCTATTTTTTTTGTTGAGGTTTTGCGTCCTTGCGAGGCGAGGGGTTTTTAGGTGGAAAACCATTGAGGGAACGAAGCAATCTCCCCCAAGTTACGGAAAAGATTGCTCCGGTGGATGCTTTTTGGCACATTCGGCATTTGATGTCTCGCAATGACGCGAGGGGTTAAAGGGGTCACCTGACGCACCGCACATTGTTGCCGTTGCCCTTGACGCCGTAGCCGTAGCTGTCGTAGTCCTGAAACTCATTAGCAAAATACTGGTCCCATGCGTTATTTGTATTGTACTCAGTGGCGGACCAGTAGTAAGCGGCACTATTGAGTCCACTGATGGTGGCTTTGTTTGTGTAGATTGTGTTTAGTTCATCTTTGGTAGGCAATCTCATGCCCTGAGCAGAACATGATTTCTTTGCCCCTGCCCAATAGTTATTGGCACAATATCCATTCGCTGTAAGATTTGTATCCCAAGTTGTATCCGTGCAGGTGTTGATTGGAGTACGTGTTGTATCGCCTGCGGCTATGCATAAACCGCTTATTCGAACATCACATTCTGAGAGGGTCGCATTAATTGTTAATATATCCT
>CAISJE010000213.1 GCA_903885635.1 uncultured bacterium | reverse complement strand
GAACATTTTCTTTAATTCTTGAAATTCCAAGAATAATGAACAGTCTTTACATCTTTCATCTATCATTCAATTAATTTAACACTTCATGTCAATTTTTCATGCTCCATTTGCATGAAATTTTTTCCTGCTGACCTGTTACCCATTGCAAGCGTAACAACTCAGGTATAACACCCCTTTACGTCATTGCGAGGCGAGGGGTTTTAGGTCAGAAAACCAATGAAGGACCGAAGCAATCTCATTCGCCCCTTACAATGAGACAGGGAGATTGCTTCGGTGGACGCTTTTTGTCGCATTCGGCACTTTATGTCGCAATGACTCAAAAACACTGCACAAGTTAATTATAAAATCTACCTGAGTTGTTACCAAGATTCGTTCAAACTTCAAAAAACTTAACAAATTGGCTCAATTCATTGGTGTGATATATAATTTTGAATATACAAGATGATATACGGGGAAAATGAGTAAAAGGGGAAAGTACGCGAGAGCCGTAAAACTATTCAACTATTCGACTTTTCAACCAAAAACAACTCAACGGAGGCAACGTGTTACCAATAATTACAGAAGAACATTCATCATTAACTTTTGCGGAAATTTTTCAAGATGTTCACGCATGGCGCAAAAAGATGATACATTATATTAAAGAAGAAAACCCCGAAATTAACACGGCGATTATTGAGGCTGCAAACAATACAGACTTAGACCCGAAAGCTGTTGCGCTTGGGGCATATATGACCTACGCCCTACTTGAACTCGCGATGAAGGATGAGGATTTGATTTCGAGGGAAGAAGAATAGGTTAGTGGGAACGATCAAAGATTGCCCAACCCTTGGAAGTCAAACCTTGCAAGCAAAATGTATTTTTTTGAACCTTAGCCGGATTATTAAAATTAATATAAAAATATTCCAAAACGTTTGTTGCTCTTTTCAAAACCTGTTCTCGACTCATTAACTTTAAACCAAACAACGAAGGTTGTTTTACATTTGTTATTCTGCATGTTTCATCAACCGTTACTTGAAACGGAGGATATTTCCCGGAAATAGTCCCGCCCATTGAACCACTACTTAGCGGTTGTTCAAACTTTTGTCCAAATTTACCCCTAAGAACTGTTAAAAATTTACCTGAAAAAGCCAAGCCATTATCAGCAACTTTTATATCGGGAGCCATTCTGCCTAATAAATTATCAACTAACAACTTTGCTGGCTCAGACAAATATTTTCTTGGACAATCTTGTCTGCTTTTGAAATTCATACTACTGTTAATTGCTGTTATCATAAATTACCCCCTGCTTTTTTAAATAATTTCGTAATAGACTTAATTTTAACTACTGGCTTAGCTCTTTTATAAACCTTATCAGTTTTAAAACCTCCAACGAAGCCGTCTAGAGAAGTTTTCATTTTTTGAAAAATACGCCACAACGGCTGATAAACAGCCTTTTCTGATGAAACTATTTTCCCCGTAGTAACATCTACCGTCATAGAAATACCCTTTGGAAGTTCAATAGACATATTGCGAAATAAAATAATGCCAAAAACTAAAAAGACGATTTTTCATCAAGGTTTGTTCTCTTTATGCAAAATCTAAATGAAAATTCCAAAGTCCTACACAAACCTTAACAAATTTGTCATCTATGCCATTTTTACTCCTCAATACATCAGTTAAACATCGAAACCGCTTCATCCCGCCTATCGCATGTTCTACCACTATGCGTATGCTTGAAATAATCTTGTTTTCCTCTTTTTCT
>CAISJE010000212.1 GCA_903885635.1 uncultured bacterium | reverse complement strand
TCCTCGTCGTCGACAAGTCGACACCCTCCCTTCTAAGGCTCGCAAACTCGCCAAGAAGAGGAGCTGCCGCAAGTGAGGAGGAGGTGCGAACGCCTATTGCTAAAGGATTTTGACCTTAATTGATTTCTGGTGATTAGTTACGTTATCAGTAATTCATTGCGATGTGGGTGGTGAATTACGCCTTATGTTAACGATTCACTGAATTAATTGACAATTCAAATTGAAAGTATTATAATTTTTTTATGCAAAAAGTTGTTGAAGAAGCGATTAATTTACTGAATAAAATTTTTAGTGAACGTTTTGATGATTTTCACGGACTTTATTTGTACGGAGTTTTTACTGACGGCAAAAAACATCGAGATGAAGACATTGAGCTTGTTGCGGTTTTTGATGTGGAAAATAAGTACAAACGTGAACTTATTTGGCCGATTGTCGGTAAAATTGAAACAGATTTGGATGTCTTTATTGACTTACATCCGATTACGATGGCGGAATTGGAAAAAGACGAAGATTTTTATGACGAGGTCGTTAATAAAGGTATATTTTTCGGAGTGTAATCGCTAAATCCTGATACCAAATTACGTTCAAAACATGTCAAATTATTTATGTTGTTTAGTATATTTTACTTCTTCGTAACTGTGCTTTTCAAGTGCAATTCCCGAAGCTGTATCAAAGAAGCTTCCGCAGGTGCATCGGTCATAAGACATTTTGCGCTTGAGTTTTTAGGGAACGCAATTACATCTCTAATGGATTCAGTTCTCGCAAGAAGGGCGACAAGCCTGTCCAAGCCGAGTGCAAGCCCTGCATGAGGAGGGGTTCCATACTTGAACGCATTAACCATAAATCCGAATTTCTTTTGAACTTCTTCTTCGCTAAATCCAAGTGCCTTAAATACACGCTCCTGAACTTCGCTTGAGTGAATTCTGACACTTCCTCCGCCCAATTCTGTACCGTTATAAACGATATCATAGGCGATTGAACGGCAGTTAGCGGGGTCTGTTTCCATTTTATCAATATCGGCCAAGTTAGGGGACGTAAACGGATGGTGAACAGACATATAACGCTGTTCTTCTTCCGAGTAGTCAAACATAGGAAAATCAACAACCCAAAGCAAATTATGTTTATTTTCATCAATCAATCCGAGTTTTTTTCCAAAATAAAGTCTAAATCTGCCTAAAACATCAAAAACTACTTTGGGTTTATCAGCAACAAAGAAAACAATATCACCTTTTTCAGCCCCTGAGCGTGTTTGAAGCTCAGCAATCTGTTCTTCTGTTAAGAATTTAAACACAGGGGATTTAACCTCGCCTGTTTCCATGTAAGTCACCCATGCCAAGCCTTTTGCGCCGAATGAAATCGCAAGACTTCTCACATCATCCATATCTTTTCTTGAGTAATTTGCAACGCCCGGAATTCTAATCGCTCTAACCGTTCCGCCGTCAGCGATTACACCCTTAAACGCTTCAAACGTCGAAGCTTGCATAATATCTGTTACATCAAACAATTTTAAGTCAAAACGAGTATCGGGTCTGTCCGAACCGTACGTTTCCACTGCATCTTGGTAAGTCATTTGAATAAAAGGCGGCTTAATCTCAACTCCTGCCTCTTTAAACGTATCAACCAAAAGCCCTTCGACTAAATCAATTACATCTTGTTGCTCTACAAAAGACATTTCCAAATCGATTTGCGTAAATTCAGGCTGCCTGTCAGAGCGTAAATCTTCATCCCTAAAACACTTTGCGATTTGATAATATTTTTCGACTCCGCCGACCATTAACAACTGCTTAAATATTTGCGGTGATTGAGGAAGCGCATAAAATTTCCCCTCATGCACACGTGAAGGAACCAAATAATCCCTTGCACCTTCAGGAGTTGTGTTGATTAAAACAGGGGTTTCGACCTCCAAAAAGTTTTGAGTGTTCAAATAATTTCTTGTAGCCGTAACAATTTTATGGCGTAAAATAAGGTTATTTAAGGTTTTTTCACGTCTTATATCTAAATATCGGTATTTTAATCTTATATCCTCTGAAACACTGTCGTCATCAAGCATAAACGGTAAAGTTTTTGCCTCGGAAAGTATTTCTATAAGCCCAGGATACATTTCGACTTGTCCTGTCGCGTATTTTTCGTTATAAGTTTCTTCGGGCCTGCGAGTGATTTTACCCCTAACTGTAACTACAAACTCCGTCTTTAATTTTTCAAATGTTTTATGGGCTTCTGGATTAACTTGTGGGTCGGAAACGAGTTGGAAAAATCCTGTTCTATCTCTCAATTCGACAAAAATCATTCCGCCTAAATCTCGAACACAAGCTACCCAGCCCGATAAAGTTACTTCTTCGTTAATATTATTAAGGTTCAATTCCCCACAGTTATTTGATTTGTATTTTGTAATTTTCATTGTTCGCCTTTTTTTATGTTCATCCGCCAAACTATTTTAGCAAAAACATAAGAAATTGGCAATTTTTTGTCTTAAAATGTTTTTATATAATTATAAGATTAGGAGGAAATAAATTATTATGCCAAATCCACCTTTAGTAACAACAGCAACTGGAGCAACAGCAACTGGAGTAACAGCGGGTACTTCAACCAATACAATATCTGGTGGTAACCCAGATGGCACTTTTACAAACTCAATAATGCCAAATATTGCTAATGCTAATTCTGATATAAATCCGATTCTGAAAAAAACATCAGAGATTTGCCAAGCCGTTGGGGTTGCAAAGCAACAAGGCGGTCCTGTTGTAGCTTTAGCTGATAAAATAGGACGCAAAGCAATTGCTATATCCGACATTTATATGAATAAACTAGACGGTTTCAATAAAGAACTTGAAGCCTTGCAAGGCAATCCAAAGCTTTCTAATGAGGAAAGAGGCAAAAAAATAACGGAAATTAAAAATAAAATTGCAGCATGCCAAAAAGAAGGTCAGGCAAAAATAGAAGTTTTAGCAACGCTCATGGACAAAATACCTGCTCTAAACGGGCTTTTGAAGATAATGTCAGAAAAAAATATTCCCGCAGGTGAGATAATGGGATTGTTTGAGAAAATCATTCAAGATATTGATTCAAATCCTTCGAGCTTTAGCGGAAAAGAAGACGAAAATGTTGATGAAAAAATTAAAAATAGTGCATTGGGGCAAAATTCAGACAAAAAATTTGATACTAAAAAAGCCAATGCTAAATCACGACTCCAAGGACTAGATAACAAATTAAAAACTGCAACAAAACCCGAAGAAAAAGAAAAAATAGCTATTGAAAAAGAATCTATTTTGATGGAGTTAGAAATAATAACTTCCCTGCAATCAATGTTCGGGAAATAAAAACTTCCTTTGACTAAAAGCTTGTGAGAAAAATGTTAATTTTTCCGCAAGCTCTATGGCGGATTTTGTTTTCGGTAATATCTTGATTGAAAGGTTATAAGGTGAACAGTTTTGCGGTTTTCGTTTACTTCTTACTCCTCACCTCTCACTTAACTACATCCGCAATTGCATTTGCCGCATTTTCTAATACACCAAACCACAAGTGCAGGAACGAGTGTAAATTGAATTATTAAAATTTTCCAAAGCCCAAGCAAAAGTACAACCATATTGCCTAAATCCTCGGCATCCATATTGAAATATTTTTGAACATACATAACCTGAAAATCATGCATAAACATGCACGCAATAGTTGATAAAATCAACAAAGCGAAACTCACAACAAAACTTTTAAGAAAAAAATGTTGCATAAACTCTAATTTTTCCGCCCTCTCTTTATTATTATTCATAAAAAACTCCTATTCTATTTAACGCTTGTCATTGTAAATTATGTGAAGAAATTTTTCAACCCCAATTGGGGAGTAAAACAGGGCAAGTGCATATAAATTTTTCGGGATTAATAATTTAAAAAGGCTTAAGGCTAGTCACTACAAGCGTTTTAACCTCTCCCCTTGCGGCAGCTCCTCTTGTAGGCGAAGAATGAGCCGTACAAGGGAGGGTATCGACTTGTCGATTAGAGGTCTGTTTTCAATGTGAGCAGTAGCCTGCGAACATTAGAAAACAGGGTGAGGGAAGGACTCCGTTTTGAGTTGACTAAATGTCAAGTCAAAATGGAGGGGCAACATTCATGCGTGTTTCACCCCTCACCTAATTTTTCTGACACTCATTCTTCGTGTCGAAAAATTTTCCTCTCCCGCAAGGGGCGAGGAGGGCTACGGCTATTAGCTTTGAGGTGTTTATATGCACTTGCCCTGGGGAGTAAAAAGTAAAAAGTAAAAAGGGAAAAGTAAGCGAGAACAGTCAAACCGTTTACCGTTTACTATTTACCGTTTACCAGTCCCCTGACCACTCACCTCTCACTTCTCACCTTACACATAAATCTGTTTTGCTTTAGCGAAAGAGCCAGTGTTCCTAAAGTTTTTTTGCCTTCTTTTTTTACAAAAAAAGAAGGGGGTTGAAATTTATTAAGAATGCGTTATCATAATTATATAAAGCAATAGAAAGGCATTATAATGAGCATTATTATAAAAGAGGTCAGTGAATTTAGCGTTGTTGACGAAAATAATAAAACGGTTCGCAAATCAAGACTTGTCATTTCAAATGACGGTGTAGATACTGAAATTATTTTAGAAGGTAATGGCAAAATTAAAGTTGCGACTGCTGTATAGCCTGTTTAACCTCATCTTTTTCATCTTTTTTTAGCGAAAGATTGAACTTAAACAAGTAAACCAAGCCGATTAATGACAATATTATCATTAATATTCCTTGGTGGATTGTTGATATTGCAAGTGCGGTTGATTTATCAATGTTATAAATTCCCAAAGCTAAAATGTATGCGTATTGATAAGGACCTAAAAACACCGATGTTGAGGGTATCATTGTTGAAAATGATATTAGGCTGATTACAAAAAGTGCCGCTGAAAACCCGAGATTTATGTGAAAACTGTTTATTATTAAAAATGCAACGTAACATTCAATCAGCCAAATAATTATGCTCATTACAAACGCCTGCGTACTGCATTTTAGGCTGTTTAAAACCGCAAATCCCTCAATAAAAGAGTTTATGTGAACATTTATTTTTTCAATAATTTTCTTTAATGGTTTTGCAATAAAGTCAGGAAATACTGAACTTATTTTAATAATCTTTTCGCATATAAAATCGACCTTATTAAATTTAAAAATCAAATAAAACGCAACAAAACTCCCGATAAATAAAGCTCCTATCAGGTAAGCGAGATTCATCATCCACGGTTGTCTAGCGTAGGTAAGAATTGCGAAAAGCAGGATTAAAAATACACAAATTCCATCAAGCGTTCTTTCTAAAATAATAGAGCCGAAAATTTTCATTTTTTTCTCTTGTTTTGTATCGCCCAGATAGTAGGCTCTATACAGGTCCCCTGCCCTTGCAGGTAAAAATATATTAAGCATGCTTCCAACGGTAAAAACCGTTCCGAGATTATACGCACTATATTTATTGTCGTTTATGAGCAGGGATTTCCAACGAACGCCCCTTAAATAAAGAGTCGTTACATATAAAATAACAATCAGCCACAAGTTTTTAAAATCAAACATTTTAAACGTCTGAAACAGTTTTGCCCAGTCCATTTTGTAAAAAATCAACCCCAAAAACGCCAAGCTTATTAACAGTGCAAAAATCTTTTTCTTACTCATGAGTATAATTTTAGCATGAAAATTTTATGCGGAGGAAGTATCTACCGTATGAATTATGACGGTGCGGTTACACGCATTGGACATTTTCTACGGCTCATACTTCGCCTTGAAAAGCAGTCAATCCGCACCCTACTGCCCTTCTTTAGCGAAAAAGCCAGAGTTCCTAAAGTTTTTTTGCCTTCTTTTTTTACAAAAAAAGAAGGTTGAAAAACTTTATTTTTGTGTTTTAATGAAAGTACGGTGATTATATTTTTAATGTTTTCGCTAGTCTAAATGAAAGAAGAAATTTTCGTTGTCGAAAAAAATAAAACTGGCCAAGCATTCAGGTTTCTGCTACGGAGTCAAAAGAGCCGTCGAAACCGTTAAAAAGCTTAAAGCGCAAAACCCTAACAAAAATGTATTCATTTTAGGTGAGCTCATACATAATTCCCATGTCATAAAAGAACTGGAAAGCTTGGGGATTAAGACGATTAGCGAATTACCCCAAAAAGGTGATGGAATTTGCGTTATAAGAAGCCACGGGGCTTCGCCTGAAATATTTGAACAAATAACTAACGCGGGGTTTGAAGTGGTTGATTTGACTTGTCCTGACGTGAAGAAAGTTCAAAAAAAAGCTATTCAGCTTGTTCAAGAGGGTTATTTTTTAATAATTGTCGGCAAGGCTGAACATCCTGAGGTAATCGCAATAAAAGCCAGTGCAGAGCGTTTTGGTTCAAATATTTTTGTAGCAAGTGATGTTTCGCAATTGAAAACAATTGAACAAAAAATTAAAGATCATAAAAAAGTCGGAGTGGTGGTTCAAACAACCCAAAGAATTACGACACTTAACCCGATTGTGGAATATTTAACTTCGATTTCGAAAGAACTTATGGTTGCAAACACTATTTGTAACAGCACAACTCTTCGCCAGAACGAAGCAAAAGAATTAGCCGAAGAATCAGATTTGATGATTGTTGTCGGCTCCAGAAAAAGTGCTAATACAACCCATCTGGCAGAAATTTTAAAAGGTATTTCAAACACTATCCATATCGAGGACGATAAAGAATTAAAAACGTACGAAGATATTATTCTTGATGCAAATAATATTTCGATTACAGCAGGGGCGTCAACACCGGAAACGATTATAGAAAATGTCATAAACAAACTAAAAGGAGGATGAAATGACGATATTAGAAACAACAAAACTGGACGAATTCGAACAATTACTGGAAGAATCTTTCGCAAAATCTTACAATGTAGCAGACATTGTTGAAGGAATTGTTATAAGAAAAGATAAAGACGGTTATTTAATCAGCGTAAAAGGCGCAAAAACAGAAGCAATTTTACCTGATCGTGAAATGCCTGCAGGGGATGAAGGCAAAATCGCTTTAATAGTCGGCGACTTAAAAGATTTTTATGTCCTCAGAGAAGAAAACGACGAAGAACCGATGATTTTATCGTTAAAGAGAATAGCTTGTGCTCAAGCTTGGACTCAATTGAACGACGCTAAAAACTCAGGTGATACAATTTTAGCTAAAGTTGTTTCATTGGTAAAAGGCGGCGTGTTGGTTGATGTTGCTGATTTGAAAGGGTTTATCCCATCAAGCCAGCTTAGAACCGGGCTTCCTTTTGACGGCTTAATTGACCAAAAAATAGAGGTCAAAGTTTTGGAAGCGGATCCTAAGAAAAATAAATTAATTCTTTCTCAAAGACAAGCGGTAGCGGAACAAAGAGATCAGGTTGTCGACAATGTTCTTGCTTCATTGGAAGAACAAATGGTTGTAACCGGTGAAATTGTCAGAATTGCCGATTTCGGTGCTTTTGTTGACATCAACGGAATCGACGGACTATTACCTATCTCCGAAATCTCTTGGCAAAGAATTAAACACCCGTCTGATATTATCACATTGGGTGAGAAAATCGAAGTTAAGATTATCAAAATTGATAACGAGTTAAAGCGTATAAGCTTAAGCTTGAAGAGAATGGGCGAAAACCCTTGGCAA
Organism: uncultured bacterium; assembly: GCA_903885635.1. Lineage (GTDB taxonomy): Bacteria > Cyanobacteriota > Vampirovibrionia > Gastranaerophilales > Gastranaerophilaceae > CAIPUE01. Next base: position 7,526 of record CAISJE010000212.1, on the reverse strand, counting down.
CAAATCGAAGGGAAATTCAAAGAAGGCGAAATAATCAAAGGAACAGTTAATAAAATAACAAGCTTTGGTGCGTTCGTTAATATTTTCCCAGGGGTAGAAGCTCTTTTACCTGCGTCAGAAATGGCGGGAGAAAACGTTAATCCGTTCAATATGCTAAAAGTCGGTGATGAATTGGAAGTTCTGATTAAAAAATTCACCCCTCAGGAGCATAGAATTGCTTTAAGCACTAGAGATATTGCTAAATAAGCAAAAAGCAAAAGGCAAAAAGCGAAAAGTAGGTTGGGTTTTCCAGCCCTACAACAAAAAGCCGATTAGCCTTTCGAATATATAATAAAACCCGCAGAAGAATTTTCTGCGGGCTTTGCTTTGTTTTATAGTCTACTTGTTAGGGAAATTTACATTGTTGATTGCTGTCACTATATTGCTTAATTCATTATGGTCTGTCGTTAGCTTATCTCCAAATACAGGCTGCAGGATTTCCTCTATACACCTTTTTTCGGCAGCAAGCCCTGCTTGAAGTTGCTCTACATCAATTGCGCATTGTTTTTCTGGCCTCTGTAGCATATTGAGGTAATATTTGTTTAGTTTTTTGGATATTACCTCAATTGTATGTGCTATTTTAGTATCAGGGGATACCAATAACGCGGAATCGAAATCAGGCAGTTGCCGGACTAGGGAATCTAGTTGTGTCAAGGTTATGGCATGCTTAGTCCCTGTACAGTCAATTCTAATCATTCCAAACGACGGGTCATGCTGTCTTTGTTTTGTTAATCCGGCGTTGTTTGTTTGTTTGTTTGTTTGTTTGTTTGTTGCGCTTTGTGAAAACCCTACTTTTGTAATCATGTTTAATACTCCTTTTTTAATTAATTGCATTATTTAATATCCATAATACCAGTATAAAACTGCTAAATATTTTTTTTTGCTACCTAAAATAAAACATTTTAACAAATCTTTACGTTTTCGACAGAATTTTTGAACTCAGATAAAAAAGATGAACAAATTGTCGTCTTTGCGAGACCTCCAAGTCTCGAATGTGACAACAATTATCCACCGAAGCAATCCCCCCGCATTATAGAAAAAGGCGAACAAGATTGCTTCGTCCCCTCAAGGGTTTTTCTACCTAAAAACCCCCTCGCCTAGCAATGACATAATTTTACCTGAGTTGTTACACCGGATGTAATCTAATCACCAGCTGATAATCTTAATAAAAACTTTACATTAATTAATCTATTTACAAATCCCCCATGGTTGTATTATCATGTTAGTATTAATTATTTACAGAGTATATTTGGAGGGATTTTGTCCGAAAAGTTTAGAATAAAAGGCGCAACGCCACTAAAAGGTGAAGTGTCCATAGGTGGGGCAAAGAACGCCGTTTTGAAATTAATGGCTGCCGCTATTTTAGTAAAAGGGGCAACAAAAATTTATAATGTTCCCGATTTAACAGATGTTGATATTATGCTTAGCGTAATTGAGGGTTTGGGAACTAAGATTAAGCACGATAAAATAGAAAAATCAGTTGTGATTGATGCAACTAATATTACCAATATTACTGCCAAATACGAGTTGGTAAGCAAAATGAGAGCCTCGTTTATAATACTGGGTGCTTTAGTTTCAAGATGCAAAGAAGCCATTGTCGCCTTACCCGGAGGTTGTGCAATCGGCGAGAGAAGAGTTGATTTTCACATAAAAGGCTTAGAAGCTTTAGGTGCAAAAATAAAAATCGAAAACGGATACGTACATGCAAAAGTACACAGACTTGTAGGAGCGGATGTTTATTTGGATATTCCGTCAGTAGGAGCAACAGAGAACCTTATGCTCGCAGCTGTTTTGGCAGAAGGCGCTACTCGAATTCAAAATGCAGCTCAGGAACCTGAAATTATTGATTTAGCTAACTTTTTGAACACAATGGGCGCGGATGTTTCCGGTGCAGGAACTTCAGAAATAGTTATTAACGGGGTTAAGGCAGATGACCTTCATCCGATTGAATATACAACAATTCCTGATAGAATTGAAGCCGGAACCTACATGACTGCTGTTGTTGCGACAAAGGGTAAAGCAATTATCAGAAATGTTTTCCCGGGGCATTTGACATTCTTCAACAACAAATTATTAAAAATGGGCGCAAATATAAAACTCATTGAACCGACTGCGATTGAGGTTTCTTGTAAAAATAAATTAAGTGCGATTAATTTTGTAACCCAACCTTATCCCGGATTTCCAACCGACTTACAATCAATGGCAATGACCCTTTTGACCACTGCCGACGGCGTCGGGATTATAACTGAAAGTTTATATGAAAACCGGTTTATGCAAGTTCCTGATCTAAGACGCATGGGCGCAGATATACATCAGGACAGAAACCACGCTATAATTAAAGGTGTTAAAAAGCTTACCGGTGCGATACTTAGCGCAAGCGATTTGAGGGCGGGCGCATCATTAGTTGTTGCAGGGCTTATGGCAGACGGGACATCTGTAATTGAAAATCTTCACCATATTGATAGAGGGTATGAGAATTTTGAAGAAAAAATAAAATCGCTCGGAGGCAAAATCGAACGATATGTTGATAACTCGGAAGTTAACTTAACAGAAGGATTACATAATGAAGCCCATTTATAAAAGATGGTATGATCACGACCCTTTACTACTGGAAGTAGTTGAGCTTTTAAGAAATTATCCGGATGAATTAAAAGCCCAAGCGGTACTTTTTCTGCAAAAAATCGAAGATAAAGTTTCAAAAGATGCCATAGAAAAGTTTTATGAACTGGTTAAGCCAATGAATGGCAATCGTTGGTATGATAACGACCCCGTAATTTCCAGAACTGTTGAATTGTTAAGAGTTGTTCCACCCGATATTCAAAAATCTTGTGCAAAACATTTTATTGCGGCTTTAAACGAAAGTGGGGTTACGTACGAAAGCCCCAATGTTAAACAAGCTTAACACTAAATAAAATGCTAAACGTTAATTTTGAAAATATAAAAAATTGCTCCCGTCTTAAAAGAAATATTGTTACCTCTAAGTCATTTACGATAACTGGTTTAACTTCGTTTTTAAGACTGCTTTTGGTGCAAAAAATAGAGGCGATTTCAAAGAAAAAAGTTTTGTTTATAACCGCAAGCGAACAAAATGCGTTGAAATACCAAAATGATTTAAAAACAGTATTTGATATGAATTGCGAGGTTTTTCCTTATCAAAATGTTTCTTTGTATGAAAGTGTTTCGACTAATTTATATGATTATTCAAAGCAGTTGGAGTTTTTAAATTCGGGTGTTGATACAATTATTGTGCCGGTGAGAGCACTGTTGGAAAAATTTCCTGACCCAAAGTTTATCAAAAAAAATTCGATAAATATAAAAATAGGTGATGAGATAAATATAAAAGATTTTGCTCAAAGACTCGTCAATCTTGGTTATAAGCGTTCTACAATGGTTAGCGATATTTCGGAGTTCTCAGTTAGGGGCGATATTATAGATGTGTTTTCGATTGCGGAGCATCCTATTAGAATAGAGCTTTGGGGGGAAGAAATCGTTGATTTGAGATTTTTCAATAACGAAACCCAAAAAAGTATTGAAAAAATTAAAGAATTTTCGATTAAACCTGTTTATAAATTCATTTTAGATGAAAGTTTAAAACTCCCTGATTCTTTAGTTCAAAAAACGCAGGACGAGGGTTATTTTGAGGGGATTGAAGTTTATCAAAATTATTTTAATCCTAACCTTGTGAGTATTTTTGATTATTTCAAGGATTATATTCTAGTTTTTGATGAGATGACGGAAATTTTTTCAAAATTTGAATTTATCGCGGATAATTATCAAAAGCAGATAGCTGAAAATCTCAAAACTGACTTGAATTTTGAAATAAAAGGGCAGAATCACTTTGATATTACAGAATTTCACAGACAAATAGCAGGGTTTCAAAAAATAGGATTGAATAATTTTATTGATTTTGATTTGGAGGATTTAATCGAATTCAATTCTCAACCGTTGAAAGGTTATTTTAACGGACTTGATGAGATTGCCGATTTTATCAAATCAAAATCTCATTATGAAACAGTTATTGCGACGGATTATCCTGAACGAGTTAAGGAAATTTTTGCAGCCCAAGGGATTTTTAAGCTCACTTTTATAGATAATATTTCTTGTGCGGGTTGTATTTTGGATGATTTGGAAATTATCTTATTGACGGACAGAGAATTGTTTAATAAACGCCCGAAAGAAATTACAACTTCTAAACGCTCGTATTACAAGGAGAAACAGGAGTACATTGAAAGTATAAATGATATAAAAGATGGCGAATATGTTGTACATTCGGTTCATGGGGTCGGGGTTTACAAAGGGATTTCCCAACAGCAAATCGATGGACAGCATAAGGATTATTTGACAATCGAATATGCGAATGGCGATAAATTACACATGCCAGCGGAACAAATCAACCTGCTTTGCCGATATCGTGGTTCAGGAACTCTAAAACCTAAACTTTCTCGAATGGGCGGAAACGATTGGAGCATTACAAAGACACGTGTAAAAAAAGAAGTCGAAAAAATAGCTCACGATTTGTTAATTCTTTATGCAAAGAGAAAAATGCTCGAAGGGATAAAGTTTGAGCCTGATGCCCCTTGGCAAGTAGAAATGGAAGATGCTTTTGAATACGTTGAAACTCCCGACCAGATGAGGGCGATTATTGATGTAAAATCCGATATGGAAAATGAAAAACCTATGGACAGGCTGATTTGTGGGGATGTCGGGTTTGGAAAAACCGAGGTGGCAATCCGCGCAATTTTTAAAGCTGTTTCTTCGGGAAAACAGGTTGCCGTGATTGTTCCTACAACAATTTTAGCAATGCAGCATTTTCAAAATATACAGGAGCGATTTAAGCCGTTTGGGGTTAATGTTCAGCTTTTATGCCGATTTAGAAGTGTAAAGGAACAAAAGCAGACTTTGAAGGAGCTTACACTGGGCGGTTGCGACGTCGTTGTTGCGACTCATAGACTATTACAGGATGATGTCAAATTCAAAAATTTAGGGCTGCTTGTAATTGATGAAGAACACCGCTTTGGCGTCCGCCATAAAGAAAGACTTAAAAAGTTAAGGGAAAATATTGATATACTTAGCATGTCCGCAACTCCGATTCCAAGAACGCTTTACATGTCACTTTCTGGGATTAAGGACATGAGTGTAATAAACACTCCGCCGAAGAACAGATTGCCTATCAAAACTTTTGTAGGGGAGTTTAATGAAACTTCGCTTAAAAATGCAATTATACACGAACTGGACAGAGATGGGCAGGTGTTTTATCTTTACAACAGGGTAGAAACAATAGAAGAATTTAAGCTTCAGCTACTAAAGCTTGTGCCTAATGCAAGAATTGTAATCGGGCATGCCCAACTTGATGAAAAAACGCTTGAGCAAGTCATGGTTGATTTTGCAAATAAAGAATTTGACATACTTCTTTGTACGACAATTATTGAATCAGGGCTTGATATTCCGAATGCAAATACGATTATAGTTCACGATGCTGACAAGTTTGGGCTTGCACAACTATATCAACTTAGAGGGCGCGTCGGACGATGTGAAAGGCAGGCGTATTGTTATTGTTTCTATAAGAAAAATAAAAGTTTAACTCCAGAAGCAATCCAAAGGCTTAAAGCTATAAAAGAATTTACCACGTTGGGTAGTGGCTATCAAGTAGCGCTACGGGATGTAGAAATTCGTGGGATTGGTAATATTCTTGGAACCAAGCAACATGGTCATATGGTGACTGTAGGCTTTGATACATACTGCCAACTACTTGAAGAAACAATTAACGAACTTAAGGGCGAACAGGAAGAAAAAAATTCACCGACAATCGTTGATATTAATGTTACCGCTTATATTCCCGACGAGTGGGTTGGTTCAGCCGAACAAAAGATGATAGAATATAAACGACTTGCTGATGTAAAATCTCAAATTGAGTTGGATTATATAATAGAAGAGTGGCAAGACAGATTTTCAAAACCACCGGAATGTGTTCAGAACTTAACAAAACTTATCAAAATTCGACTTGCCGCAACTGATGCAAAAATCGCCGTAATTCGCGAAACAACTGACAATATAAGGATTTACATGCCCTACTCCCAAGCTGAATGGAAAATAATTCATGCAAGTCTTGATAGAAATATTACAAAATATATAAAATTTATTTCTGCCCCAAAGGCTTGCACAGAGGGGAATTCAATTCTTTCGGTGAATAATTCTTGCATGAATTTTGAAGAAATATTTAACTTATTGTCAGATTTGTTTTATTATATACATAAGACAAGATACGAGTATACAAATTAAGAGGAGCGTCACATGAACAGTAAAAAATTATTCGCAACACTAGCCATTTCTACAATGTTGCTAAGCGGTTGCACTTTCAATCAGAAAGATACCATTATTAAAGTTAACGACCAAAATATTACCCAATCCCAATTTGACTCAATTTTTGATAAAGCAGTAGGCAGTTCTATGTTTTCTCAAATGGGAATTGATGTTAAAAAAGACAAAAGCGGTTTCTTGTATTTAATGCTAAAAGATAGAGTGGTTAATGAATTAATCGTTAAATCTCTTATTGAACAAGAAATTGAAAAAAGAAATATAAAAATAACCAAAGAAGATACGGACAATGAACTAAAATCTATTATTGACAAAGTGGGTTCTAAGGAGAAATTTAATGAAATTTTAAAACAAAATGGAATTTCTTCTGCTCAATTCAAAAAAGATTTGATGGACGAAGTTAAAATGAAAAAACTTGTAAGCATGCTTTCAGCAGTTCAAGTATCGGAAGCGGATGCAAAAAAATTCTATAAAGAAAATTCAGGTAAATTCAAATATCAGGATAAAGTAAGAGCTTCTCATATCTTGATTGCTGCAAATCCTGAAGAAATTAAGGAAAAACTTTCCTCTGATCCTGCTAACAAAGGAGTTAGTAAAGAAGAAATTCAATCTAAAGTTGATAAAGAGCTTGCAATAAAACTTGAAAAAGCGAAAAAAGTATTGGTGGAAGCGAAAAAAAATCCTAGTTTGTTCGAAAAATTAGCGAGAGAAAATTCTGATGATGCGACGAGTGCAAAACAAGGTGGCGACTTAGGCTTTTTCTCAAGACAAGAAATGGTTGAACCATTTGCAAAAGCGGCGTTTTCTCAAAAACCAAATACAATAAGCGAAATTGTTCAATCACCTTACGGCTATCATATTATTTTGGCTAAAGACAGAATGAAAGCCGGACAAGAGCCTTTCGAAAAAGTTAAGACAGAGATTACGGCATATCTTCAAAACCAAGCTCAGGTTAAAGTTTTGGAAAATCTGATTGAATCTTTGAAAAAACAGGCGAAAATTGAATATGTAAATCCTGAATATAATCCTGTTTCAATCCAACAAGCGTTGAAAAAACAAGCCAAAAGCAACCCTATGGCGAAAGAGGCGATTCATCCTGAATCTCAAAGCGCAACACCTGCTCCGGTTGTACAGGAAAAGAAATAATAAAACTATATAAAAAAGGGCGGTCC
>CAISJE010000211.1 GCA_903885635.1 uncultured bacterium | reverse complement strand
TTACTCTGATTGCAATTAACCCTCACCCGACTTTCTAGCGTTCGCGGGCTTCCGCTCACGAAGAAAGTCGACCTCTCCGCAAAGGAGAGGTGAAAAGCTCGGTAAGCTTTTTGAAAATTAGTTTTTACACAGCCTGCTTGCAATGACGCAAAAAAGCCAATGGTGAATTTAATGCCCATCATGCAAACTAAAGTATGCTAAAATATCATTATGAGTAATTTGAGCAATGATGTTGACAACTTAAAGACTAAGTATAGGGAAATTTTTTCTCGAACGATTGAAGAATTTAACCAGCGGGTTGAAAAAATAAAACCGCAGGAATTTTTAAAATTTTTAAACGAAGATATTTTGAAAGAAATTTATGAACAGAAGTTGAAAATTTTAGAAAGTAGAAAAAAAATTTCTTGCACAGGCTGTGCTGCTTGTTGTAAATTGGCTTGCAGTGAGTTTTCTTATGATGAATTGAGACAAAAAGCGCAGAACGGTGATAATTTTGCAACACAATTTATAAGTGTTTTCGTTCCGTATGATACCGAAGTCGAGGCTGAAAAAATTTATCCGGAGTATTTTGAATTATTAAAAAACAAAGCGGAAGACGAAAAAGTTTATTTTTATCACTGTCCGAAAGTTACAGAAGATAATCGTTGCCCCGATTATGAAAACCGTCCTCAGATATGTCGGGATTTTCCTGATAATCCTATCGGTTTTTTGCCAAAAACCTGCGGATATACAAAATGGAAAGAAAAAGTGGAAGAACAGTCTCTAAAGCTTCATTCTTTGCTGGAAATAATAGAGTTTTATAAAAGCAAAATATCTTAGCGGGACTTTTTTACGGTCCGTTTTTCTCGCATTGAAAAGCAGTCAGAACCCAACCTCAGGGCAAGAGCATTGAAACTATTTTATCCTTGTTTCTTAATCTTTTATTTAGTCTTAATAATCCAAATTTATTTGAGAGAATTGGATTATTTTATTCTTACCGCGTTTTTTCGCATTATATAAGGCATGTTCTGCATATCTGATAATTGTATTGACGTCTTCATCAGCATTTTCAAGACAAGGGAAAGTCGAAATCCCACCCGAAATCGTTATCGGATGTTTTTCTTCCTCACCTGCTGGAATAAATTCCATTTTTTCTATATCACGTCTGAAACGTTCTGCAAAAAGAAAAGCGTTGTCTTCGGAAGTGTTTGGAAGCATTAATAAAAACTCCTCATCGCCGTATCTTGTTAACACGTCTTCTTTTCTGATTAAAGACTTCAATTTATCCGCCAGTGATTTTAACAACACATCACCCCAGTCGTAGCCGTACATATCATTGACGACCTTGAAGAAATCAATATCAAATAATAAACACGAAATTTTTGATTTATAACGTTTTGCACGAGACATTTCTGAACCCAAACGATCATGCAAATATTTTCTGTTATACAAGCCTGTCAGCGCATCAGTTGTAGTCGCTATCAACAATGTATCTTTTAATTCTTTTATTTTAAGCAAAGTTTTTACTCTAATAAGTAATTCATCCTTATTTATAGGAGTATTTATAAAATCATACGCCTCTGCTCTTATGGGAACGTTTGTAATAATCGGTCCAATAAACAAAACCGGACAAGAAAATTTTGTAGTCATTAAAATATCTTTTAAACTTGAATTCTGCTCTATAATCAACAAACTCGGATTTAATAAAGTATAATCTTTTAATTGAGTTTCTGCTTCGACTCTAATATGAACATCTTCAATTGAATATAACATTTCAGGTAAAACAGATTTTGATTGAGCCGAATAAATAACTATATTTTGCATAATATTTTCTCCTATATTTCCTCTTTATTTCTTCTCTATTGTAACAGAATTAAATAAAAATACAATAATGTTAAGAAAAAATTATTCAGTCATTTCAAGTTTGTTGTAAACCTGCGAGTTTATTTCCCCCCCGATTAACAGCAAAATGGAAGTATAATAAAGCCAAACCATCAACATCGCAAAAGCACCGATTGTTCCGTATACTCTGTTATAAGTTTGAAGATTGTTGACATAAATCGAAAATCCCCAAGAACCTATTAACCAAAACATGCAGAAAAAAAGTGTTCCGGGAAGTGCGCTTTTGCGCTTTAAACTTTCATCACCTTTTAAATTCGGTAAAATATAATAGTTTATGAACGCCATAAAATAAAGCGCAAAAAATGAAACGGGCCATCTTAAAGTTAAAAGTGTAACTTCAAAAATGTGTGAAATCCCCATATAATGTGTAAGGAAAATAACGATAAATTTACCGAAAATAATTAAGTTAATGCTCAAAAAAAGCATGAAAGTATTTACAAACACCATAAGAACGGATAAAATCCTCGTATAGATAAAAGAACGGGTTTCTTCAACCTTGTAAGCTCTGTTAAGTCCTTTCAAAACAACAGCAACAGCATTTGAAGTTAAAAACAAGGTAACGATAATGCCGATAGCGGCTACCAAACCACCTTTAGAAAAGATCATAACCTCTTTTAAAACCGTCTGGATTAAGTTCATAGAATCCTCCGGCATAACATTTGAAAGGAAAAGCAAAACAGGATTCATATAAGATTTGTTTCCCATCCACCCAAAAATTGCCATCAAAAAAAGCATCGCAGGAAAAATACCAAGCATAAGCATAAACCCCATTTCAGCAGCCATGCCTGAAAAATCGTTATCAATCACCGCTTTAATAACATGTTTAGGATACTTTAAGACTTTACGCATTGAATATCCTTATTAATTTCTGCCAAAAGTTTTTTTACCGAATCATCACAAGATGATTTTATAGTACATCCTGCGGCAAATTTATGCCCGCCGCCACCAAATTTTGAACAAATTTTCGCAATATCGATATTTTTACTTCTCATAGAAATTTTACAAATTTTTGTATCAACTTCTTTAACCACAAAAGAAACATCCGTTGAATTTATTGCCCTAAGAACTTCGGCAATTCCATCAGTTGCATCATCCCCGACCGCAAATTTTTCCATATCTCTTTTATAAACTATTGTATAAGCCACCTTGTTATCACATGAAAAAATTGCTTTATTAACGCAATAACCTTGAAAAAGTACCATTGCCTTTGATTTTGATTCATAACATTTTTTGTAAAGACATCGTGGACTAATCCCGATTTCTGTAAGTTCAGCCGCAATTCTGAAAACCTCAGCATTTGTATTCTCAAATCTAAATCCGCCCGTGTCAGTTAAAATAGCAGTATAGACACACGTAGCCGTGTTTAAATCAATTTCCCAATCAAGCGCCTTTAACATTTTATAAAGCACTTCCCCGCTTGAGCTTGCGCGAGGTTCGACAATTGCCAAAGAACCGTAATGATTGTTTGTTCTGTGATGGTCAATATTTATACTGAATTTTGCTCTCTCAAAAAGAATTTGTGCATCAATAAGTCTGTCCAAAGAAGCAACGTCTACAGCAATTACAACATCATACTCTCTGGATTTATCAAATTGACTAAGAACTTTAGCTTCAGAAATATTCGGTAAAAATTCGTAAACCTTTGGTAATTTTGACAAAATAAGCATTTCTGCTTTTTTCTTGTATTGTTTGTAAATTGCCGAGTGCAACGCGCACATTGTTCCTAGCGTATCACCATCAGGATTTACGTGCGAAATGATTAATATATTTTTTGATATTTTGATATTTTTGTCAAATTCTTGATATAAATTGTTATAATCTTTCATCATTCTCAGCTTTAATTAGTCTTAATGTATTTAAATCTAACACAAAAAAGCCTCAATGCAAAATGTTATCCATTATTAATGTAACAAGAAAGAACATCTTGCCCAAATGCACAAGAACGCATTTTTTTTAGTGCTCTTAACTCTGTTTGGCGGATACATTCTTTTGTCACACCATAAAGATTACCTATTTCTTCAAGAGTATTTTTTGCAAAATCGCCCAGCCCATAACGCATTTTGACAACTTCTTGTTCTCTGTCTTTTAACGTCGAAACAACGGTTTCAATATCCTTGCGTAAATGCTCAAACTCCACAATTGAATATACACAAGATTTTTCGTCTTCCAATATATCATCTATACTTATTTCTTTACTATTATCCCCATCAAAGCCGCTTTCTATTGAAATTGTTTTGGAATATGCAGAAAGATAAGAATCTATTTTTTCAGCTGAAATATCCATTCTTTTGGCAACATCATCAGTTTTTATCTGACAATTATACTGACGCTCCATTTCTGATTTTACTTTAGAAAACTTAGATAATGTTTCTTGTATATAAACCGGTATTTTCATACAGTGAGATTGTTCTGAAATAGCTTTAAACATTGATTGTTTTATCCACCAGCTTGCATAGGTAGAAAATTTATATCCCAATTCCCAGTTAAATTTTTCAACAGCAATCATTAGTCCCAAATTACCTTCTTGAATTAAATCAATCATTGGAATTCTTGATATATGAATTGCTTTTCTGGCTATTGTTATAACCAATTTTAAATTAGCCTTAATAAGCTGTTTTTTCGCGTTAATGTCTCCCTCTTTTGCGAGTTTTGCAACTTCTTTTTCTTCAAAAGCCGTCAAAGTCGGATAATTGGAAATTTTTCTCAAATAACAATTGAGTAGAGAATCCTCCTCGCACTGTAAAACTTTGTTTTTCGCAGGATTTGTCAAACGAGATGTTTTTCTCATTTTAATTCTTTCATTTTCCATAATTAAACTCCTATTTTCACATTCACACAAATTTTTCTATCACAATTGAAGACCACCTTACATAAGTGTCTTAAACCAACGCCTTTGAAAAAGAACCTCCTTATGCGCAGGAAAAATGGCGCCTAAGATGTTATTAACAAGGCTGCGGGGATTTATACTTCACTATAAAATTTCAAAGCTAGGAATTATTCCCAGATATCTCATATACTAAATATATCATAAAGATATCAAAATTGCAAGTGTAATGTTAAGAATTATGAATATGAGTTTAAATTTTCGGTAGTTTTTGTAATATTTTGTAATAAAAATTACTGGTGCGGTAACTAACCACCAGAAATGAATTTCATGCAACTAGAGCAACATGAAAGGTTTAACGGATAAGTTCGTAAAATGTTAATATAATTGAATATGAAACCCTTATAAACCCCGAAGTTCAGGCTTAATATCGCTTGGTTCAATACACTCAAATAAATTATTAATGATAAGTTTGAGAAAAATGATAGTGTGGGAAATCTTAACAACAAACTTCGATATAAAACCTTTCGTGTATCTGAATTAGCCGAAATCGCAGAGGTATTAGGATATGAGATTATTTTGAGAAAAAAATAATCCTGTATAAATCTTCAAAACAGAGTACTATACTGTAAAAGATACTTTTGAGGAACGGTAATGGTAACAATCAGCAGGCTTTGCCTCAACAGCTTAGCTTCAATTACGGAGACAAGCTCCCAAGGCTCATCCTTCGCCTGTTCGTTTTGTCAAACCTTGATACAAAAATGTCAAACTCCCTGACGCACTACAGCAGAAGAAATTTACAATTCGAGCTGACTGTTCCCGTAATCGCCATAAAAAACAGCCCTAACATAGGACTGTTTTTTATGGCGGGAACGACGAGGCTCGAACTCGCGACCTCATGCGTGACAGGCATGCGCTCTAACCAACTGAGCTACGCTCCCATATTATTGAATTATCTGTTACCTTATTGACTTCCACTCCCTCAAGCTGAGCGTGTATAACAATTATACTTCCTGAATTTTTTTTTGCAATAGGAGACTAAATGCACAAGTATATTTTTGTAAAAAATGGACTTGTGCAGTAACTAATCACCAGAAATCAATTAAGGTCAAAATCCTTTAGCAATAGGCGTTCGCACCTCCTCCTCACTTGCGGCAGCTCCTCTTCTTGGCGAGTTTGCGAGCCTTAGAAGGGAGGGTGTCGACTTGTCGACGACGAGGA
>CAISJE010000210.1 GCA_903885635.1 uncultured bacterium | reverse complement strand
TAAACTGGCAAAAAATATTTTACGCTTTAGCAAACCTGCTAATAACAATGTTCTTTGGCTCAAATTGGTATTTGGTCACTGACGGAAGCCCACTTAGGCAAGAACATGCAAAGTATAGGATTACTAAGAAAGCCTTTGTTAACGTTATTTGTAGCACCTTCTACTCTTATAATCCCTCGCTCTACTATATTTGTCTTGGTCGTCAGTTGTGGAATTACAAGTCTTTCCTCATTGCCTAAGTCATATACTTCAAGTTCGACTAGAGCCAGCCTGTATTGCATATGTGGAGCAGAATTCAAAAAATCTGCCATTTTATCAACCCCTTCCCTTATGCCATCTCCAACTATCATAAGTAAAAACCTTGCAGTCTTAATGTTTTTTTCAGTTATATCTATGAAGGTGGCTTCATTTTCAGAAGTTTGGAAATTTAGTTCAACCATTTTTTCAAATAAGGTTTGTGTTTTACCATATTTACTTAAATAATATTTTTTAAATATATTGTTTAAATCCTCATAGGACCACTGCTGCACGTCCTTTGCATAATCTATTATTTGCCCAACGACTTCCCTTCTCGCTTCAGGATTTCTCCATAGTTTAGTTTCAACAATAACAATATAGCCTTTACTGCTGATATAAAGATTATCAATAAAGCCAGCATTAGTTTCTATTTCTCTACCAATACAAACTAATGGGGCGTATATTGCATCTACATTAGCTGTAGGCAATAACTGTGGTTCTTTTTCTAGAAGTTGTTGCATCCATTCTTCTTTAAAGGTGAGACTACTAAGGTGTATTCTTTCCAGCCTTTTGGTCGCATCTCCAGAGACTATAACAGGTCTCTTGCTCATTCTTTCTTCATTCATTTTGCTTGAAAACCCCCTAGTTATACTAAAACATTTTTTAGTATAACACAAATAACTTTTTGCACTATAAAAACAAGTGCAAAAACAAGGTGTATAAAATAATTCATACAACACTTAATATGTATAGTATATGGAGTAAGTGTAAGATGTTCAAAATTGAAAAACCCGAAATGATAAATAAAACTTTCAGGCTTCCTTTAGAATTAGTTCAGAGGCTTCAAAAAGAGGCTCAAAACAAAGAGATTTCGCTAAACAATTTGGTTATGCAGTGCTGTGAATATGCTTTAAAAAATATTGATAAAAAATAGTAACATCAGGGAGTTAATCAAATATTACATTTTTAAACCCCCTGTGCTCACTTAAAATCTAATTTTCCTCCTCGTCGTATACAGTTCCCCAAACTTCGGGTCTGTATTTTTGTAAGAAATAGATTAAATCTTTAGTCGTACCGTTCATTGCTTTTTCATAGAGATAACAAAATTCTTCATTTTCGGCTATCATCCGCTCAACATTCTGTTTTTCTTCCTCTGATGAATATTCTTCATCAATAAAATCATTTTCCATAATTCGTCTCCTTTTGATTTAAAGCAACGGTTTAAGACCGTTGCTTTCTGAAATCGCTTCCGCTTAAGTCCACTAAAACAAATTTTTGAACTAGGCGACTTATAATTGCATTACCATTTTTGCCATAATTGTACTCTAAGTCATCAATACTACCTTCTGTTGTTATGACAGTAGGCTTCTTGGCTTCATAACGGCTATTTAGAATAGAATATATCTGTTCACATACCCATTCTGTACCTTTTTCTTTGCCAAGGTCATCAATAACCAATAAGTCGACTTCTAAATATTCTGTAATGTCGAATTTTTCCTTAATTTCAGAAATCATCGATGTTACATTTATAAATTTACTAGGAATACCCTGTTTCATAACTTCTTGGGCAACAGCACACGCAAGGTGCGTCTTTCCTGTACCGACACAGCCATTTCCAGTAAAAATCAAGTTAGTACCAGTCTCAAAATGCTCTTTAATGTTTCTGGCATAATCAATCGCTTGCTGTTTCGCTTTGACTTGGGCATCTGTAGTTGTTTTATATTTGTCAAAAGTACATTCCTGAAAACGCTTATTTATTTTTGATTTATCTAAAAGCCTTTGCAACGTAGGTATTTTAAGTAAATTTTGACAATACTCGTGTAAGGCTACTAAATCATTTGTTTTTTCAAAAAAATCATCTGCCATTTGACGATATTCTTCATTAGACATATTGCGAAATAAAATAATGCCAAAAACTAAAAAGACGATTTTTCATCAAGGTTTGTTCTCTTTATGCAAAATCTAAATGAAAATTCCAAAGTCCTGCACAAACCTTAACAAATTTGTCATCTATGCCATT
>CAISJE010000209.1 GCA_903885635.1 uncultured bacterium | reverse complement strand
GTCATGCCTGATTTGTCTTTTAATCCGCCCAAAATTCTTTTACAGGCATAAAGTCCGGTTACGCATAAAAATATTGTAAGTATGCCAAAAACAACAAAATTAGTTGAAATGCTTGAATAATCAAGCCATTTTAATACAATAACAATTAATGAAAAAGCTAAAAATGAACCAAGTGTTTTGTAGTCTTGATTTGTGACAAGTTTTTTTATAAAAACCGGTATTGTCACAACAATTTGGATAATAAAAGCATACAATAAAACCGTTATTAAATACTTCCAACCCAAAACTGCTCCCAAACCTGCCGCTATATAAGTGTCGCCTTCTCCAAAAGCCCTTGTTCCTGCCACAAGATAGCCAAATCTTGCAAATATTTCCATTATGACAATTCCGAGTAAAACCCCAAAAATAGCCGCAATAAAGGAATTATTAATCCCCAATGAAAACTGCCCGAGGTGTATAACTTTATCACCAATATATAAATGTCCAAAGTTGAACAAATTATAAATTAAGCCCGCACCAATAAGAATGTAGGTATGAAAATCAAAAACAACTTTTTCCTTAATATCGGTTGCAGCAATAACGACAAAAAGTGAAACAAAAATCAACATAAAAAGAGCGTTAAATCCAAGTCCAAACTTGAAAAAAACAGCAACAAATAAAAGTCCTGTAATCAGCTCTATTATCGGGTATTGAAGACTTATTGTTTCTTTGCAAAATGCGCATTTCCCTTTCAAAATCAAATAAGATAAAATCGGAATATTATGATACCACTTCAAAGGAGTTTCGCACGAGGGGCATTTTGAACTCGGAAAGACTATTGATTCGTTGCTAAATGCTCTTAATACTACTACATTTAAAAAGCTTCCTATGCAAATGCCGATTAAGAACACGAACAGTATAATCATTATTAATAATGTAATCAAAGTCATTTTACCCTGCTTTCTCTGGTAATTATTTTGTACATATCATTTAATGCCTGCCTTAATCTTCTTGACACTTGCATTTGCGAAATATTAAGCTGTTCTGAGATTTCTCTTTGGTTTAAATCTTGGTAATAACTTAGTTCTAGCACTTCTTTCATTTTGGGTTTAAGCTCAGAAATAGCCTTAGACAGCATAATTTTTTCTTCATAAGCGTCCAAAAATTCTTGATAGTCACCTGAAGGGATTTTGTCAGCCAAAGACATTGTATCGTCGTCATCAAATGTAAAGGTCTGATCAAGTGAAATAGTGCTTTTACGTCTATCGACTTCAATAATATCATTTACTTTATCAACCGGAAGTGACATAAATTCAGCGACTTGCTCGGAGGTGGGTTCACGACCTTCGTCCGTTAATTGTCTTATTACGCAGTTAATTCTATACGCCAACTCTTGAATTTCTCTCGGAGCTTTAATCATCGAGGCTTTGTCCCTCAAGTAATGTCTTATTTCGCCGGTGATTAAGTACGTTGCATAAGTTTTAAATTTGGTACCTATTTCAGGATTGTAGAGGTCTATTGATTTAATTAACCCTACAGAGCCGACTTGGATTAAGTCATCGACAGGGTCAGTCGAACGCCTTGCCAATCCACAGGCAATTCTTTTGACAAAAGGCATAGCTGCAACTACAATTAAGTTTTGCAGTTGTTTTTTTAGTTTAGTATCACCGGAATTTTTATAAGTTATTAGCCAATCATGAATTTGGGCAAAATTTTCATCTTGATTAAGCAATCTTCTCTCCAATACATCTTCTAATTGTATTTATTATAGCATAGGTTTTTAAAAAAGGGAAAGAGAAGTTTAGAGGCATAAAATATACTCCTCCTGAAATAAAAAATATCCAATTTCAAACGGTGCGGGTAACTAATCACCAGAAATCAATTAAGGTCAAAATCCTTTAGCAATAGGCGTTCGCACCTCCTCCTCACTTGCGGCAGCTCCTCTTCTTGGCGAGTTTGCGAGCCTTAGAATGGAGGGTGTCGACTTGTCGACGACGAGG
>CAISJE010000208.1 GCA_903885635.1 uncultured bacterium | reverse complement strand
GTTATTGCTGCGACAACACCGATTATTCCAACCGTAATAAGTACCTCTGCCAATGTCATCGCTTTTCGTGCTAAAATCCTAAAATTTACTTGACTTAAGGCTGTGTTTGTGCTATAATTAGCTTGTCTGCTTGTCTGCTTGTCTGCTTGTCTGCTTGTCTGCTTGTCTGCTTGTCTGCTTGTCTGCTTGTCTGCTTGTCATGGCCATACCTAATAAATCCTTTTCATTACTACCTTAAATTGATTATACCATGGAAATTATTATTAGGCAATAGATGGGCGCGTTTTTAGTCAGAAAACCGATGAGGGACCGAAGCATATGGAAGGAAAAAGAATAATGCCCAATAGTACAGTAGGTTTGCTAACCCAACAACACCCTCTGAGCGTTTACCATCCAATCATTTTATGCTAAACTATCAAAAAAGGAGTTATTTGTGAGGTTAGATAAATTTTTGAAAGTTTCAAGATTAATAAAACGAAGAACAGTTGCAAATGAAGTTTCTGATATGGGCAGAGTTTTTGTCAACGGAAGTCCGGCAAAACCGTCAAAACAATTAAAAGAAAACGATATTATAACAATCGAAAATCCGAACAGAAACATAACGGTCAAAATTTTAAAAATCCCCCAAGGCAATGTTAGCGCGCAAGAGGCGCCGACTCTTTATGAGGTAAAGGGTGAACAGTGAACAGTAAACGGAATGCAACAAGCCCAAGAGCGTTTATTGGTGGGCTAAAGCCCACCCTACGTTCTAAGCCTCCAAGCTTCCTTTACTTTTTAACCCTTCAACGACTCAATCAACTTCTCAATAATCTCTTGCTGAACTGAAATTTCATCGACTTTCGCTTGTGTTTCGTCGATGACTTCTTTTGGCGCATTATCGGTGAATTTTTTGTTATTTAAACGCCCTAAAAGCGAGGTCTTTTCGCTGACGAGCTTGTCCAATTTCTTTTGTTGGCGTGAAATCTCAGCATCAAGGTCGATTAAATCCTCAAGCGGAATAACAATTTTTGACGCACTTACAACAGCAGTCGCGGATTTTGTCGGAATTGGCGCGGTTTCCTCCGCAAACGCAATCCCCTCAACCCTCGCAAGCCTTTTTATCAAAGGTAAAACATTTTCAAAAATCGGTTTTTCTCTTTTTTCGGCACGTATTTCAATATTTACCTTAATCGAAGGCGAAATATTAAAACTCTGTCTTACGTTTCTCAAAGACTTAATCGTCTCAAACACAAGCTCCATCTCCTTAGCCTCAATCGGGAACGACAACCTGTCTTCAAAGATAGGATATTTTGATTTTATTATCGGAATGTACCCCTCACCCGAATTTCTACGGCTCGTATCCTCGCCAAGAAGATGATTTGCCGCAAGGGGCGAGGTGGCAGTACACGGGATTAGCGAATAAACCTTTTCCGTAATATGCGGCATAATCGGGTGAAGCAGTCTCAATGTCATATCAAGCACGTATTTTAGCACCCTTTGCGTGTTTAATTTTATTTTTTCATCTTGCAGTTGAATTTTTGCAATTTCCACATACCAGTCACAATAAGAATTCCAAAAGAAATCGTACAAAATATGCGCCGTTTCGCCGATTCGATAATTTTTAATGTTTTCATTAATATCTTTTGCTGTATTGTTCAACTTATCCAAAATCCATTTGTCGGCGATTGTCAAAGTTGAAAAATCAATTTTCTTATCGTCAATCCCCTCAAGATTCATAAGCACAAAACGAGAGGCATTCCAGATTTTATTGGCAAAATTTCTACCGTACTCGAACCGTTCGTCACTTACTTTAATATCCTGTCCGCCGTACGTACAAAGTGAGGTCATTGTAAACCTAAGCGCATCGCAACCGTATTTATCAATTATTTCCACAGGGTCAATTGTGTTTCCTTTTGATTTGGACATTTTTTGACCGTGTTCGTCTCTGATAAGTCCGTGGATGTAAACGGTTGAAAACGGCGCTTTGCCAGTAAATTCAAGCCCCATTGTAATCATTCTTGCGACCCAGAAGAAAATTATGTCAAACCCTGTAACTAAAACACTTGTAGGGTAGAATTTCTTGAAATCCTCTGTCTCTGTATTAGGAAACCCCATTGTCGAAAACGGCCATAAGCCTGATGAAAACCAAGTATCAAGTACATCCGAATCCTGCGTGTAGTTCTTAGGGTCCGGATTGTCTTTGGCGACAATCATTTCACCTGTTACATTGTGATAATATGCGGGAATCTGATGTCCCCACCAAAGTTGGCGCGAAATACACCAATCACGGATGTTTTCCATCCATCCAAGATAATTTTTTTTCCAACGTTCAGGTACAAAATTAATTCTGCCGTCTTTTACTGCCGCAACAGCTTCTTTTGCCAACGGCTCCATTTTTACGAACCACTGTTCGGACAAAAGCGGTTCAATTGTCGTATTGCAACGTTGGCATTTCCCTACATTATGAACATGGTCGGATATTTTAATTAGTGATTTGTTAAGCCCCAACCATTCAACTGTTTTTTTACGTGCTTCGTATCGGTCAAGCCCTTGAATTTCAAGCGGAACTTCAGGGCAAGCCTTCATTTTGCCTTCTTCATTAATTACCCAAATCGGTTTTAAATCGTGTCGTTTACCTATTTCATAGTCGTTGGGGTCATGTGCAGGCGTAATTTTTAGCGCACCTGTTCCAAAACTTTTATCAACGTAATCGTCGGCTATAATAGGAATTTGTCTGCCGGTCAAAGGCATGCAGACCGTTTTTCCGATTAAGTCTTTGTATTTGTAATCGTTGGGGTTTACGGCAACCGCAACATCGCCAAAAATCGTTTCAGGTCTGGTCGTTGCGACAACTATCGCGCCGTGTTCATCTTTTAGCGGGTAAGAAATTTCCCATAAATGACCGTCTTCGGTTTCATATTCGGTTTCGACATCAGAAATTGCGCTTTGGCAACGCGGACACCAGTTTACAATGTATGCGCCTTTGTAAATCAAATCCTTTTCGTACAGTTTTATAAAAACTTCCTTTACTGCTTCAGAACATCCCTCATCAAAAGTAAAACGCTCTCTTGACCTATCAAATGATGCCCCAAGCCTTTTGAATTGGTTTAAAATAGCGGAACGGTGCTCATTCGCCCATTCCCAAGTTTTTTCCAAGAATTTTTCCCGTCCGAGTTCGTGTCTGTCGGTACCTTCTTCTCTTAATTTTTTTTCAACAACATTTTGGGTTGCAATCCCTGCGTGGTCCGTTCCCGGGAGCCAAAGAGCCTCGTAACCGGACATTCTATGATATCTTATCAATATATCCTGCAAAGTTCCGTCAAGTGCGTGTCCCATGTGAAGCACACCTGTAACGTTTGGTGGTGGGATTACGATTGAATAAGGCGGTTTTTCGCTCTTGTTATCTGCCTTAAAACATTCGTTTTCTTCCCAAAACTTATAAATTTCTTCCTCCGTCGCTTTTGCATCGTAAACTGTAGGTAAATTTTCTAATAATGTCATTTTTGCACCTTTTTTAACTGTTTAACATTAAAATATCATAAAAACACTAAACAGTAAACGCTAAACGCTAAACGGTGGCAATAAGCACAAAGGCATTCAAATAGGGCTGGATTGCCCAAGCTCCCCAACGTTTTGCGACTCAGTATAAATCAACCATGAAGCGGATTTAAAAAGTTCTAAAAAGTATTATTTTAGTAATGGAGATATGCATTAATCTCCATGTTGAGTGCATCAAATCAAAAGGAATACCCCCTTGTGAAAAAAAATAAGACTAAAAATTTAAAAAATGAAATAAAGCAAAAAGAAATTCAGTTGGCAAAATTGAAAACGCATGTCGAAAAATCCACTGTTTGCTCTGATTTGTACAACAAAGTTGTGCTTGAAAAAGCGATTTTAAATAAAGAATTAAAAGATTTGGAAAACGATAACTTTTTCTCAAATGTCAAAAAAATTATTCCTCGCAAAAAGACGCTTATTTGCGATTACTTTAAGTAATACCGAGTTGTACTTTATTATTAGCTTTATGACTGCGGGATAGCAATCCCGCCATACTTTCCCTTTTTTCCCATCTATTTACTGTTTGCTCATTTTTCACCGATAAAAGCCTGAAAATGTTGAAGATGTTTTTGCTCACGGAGTTTTTTTATTGCGCCGTCTTCCAATTGTCTTATCCGTTCTTTTGAAAACCCCATCAACTGCCCCAACTGTTCTAATGTCTTAGTCTGCTCACCATTTATCCCAAATCTATACGTGATTATTTTTTTCTCTCTATCATCCAAGCTCGCCAACAGTTCGTCCATACTATCATTAAGCACTTTTTTATGAGTTTGTTCTTCAGGGGAATTATAAGTCTCATCCTGAATATAATCTTCAATACTCAAATCTTCTGTCACCGGAGTGTCAAGGCTTATAGGCTCTTTTATAATCGCCCTTTTTATCGCTTGAATTTTTTTAACATTCAACCCCATTTTTGTTGCAATTTCTTTTTCCGTTGCCTCTCTGTTTAGAACATAATTCATTTCCCTCACGTTTTTTTTATATTTTCTTATTTTATCTGCCATATGAACAGGAATTCTTATCGCTCTTGAACTATTGGAAATCGCCCGAATTATTGTCTGCTTAATCCACCAGGTTGCATAAGTCGAAAACTTGAATTCTCTTGAATAATCATATTTTTCAGCTGCTCGAATAAGCCCCAAAGACCCCTCTTGCACCAAGTCCATGAACAAAACGCCTTGCCCTATATATTTTTTTGCAATACTCACCACCAGTCTTAAATTTGCCTGCACAAGTTTTCTTTTTGCTATTGCAGCCTGCTCAAAAGACCCTTCTTGAATAATTTTACCCAATCGTTTTTCTTCCTTGAATGATATCAATTTTACTTTCCCGACATCTTTCAAATACATTTGTAAAATGTCATCATCGTTTGAAATTGAGTTAAAAGTTTTTAGGCGTGGCTTGCTTAAAAATTCTTCCTCATTCGCTTCATCAAAAGCCTCAAACTCTTCATTTGCATGTAAAGTTGCGTATTTTTTTTGTAAATTTTTAAATAAATTACCTGATTTCTCTATTCCCAAAACACTTAATTTAGCCATTAAATCCCCTCCTAAATCTTAAACTCCAAACCAAATTTTAGCTTATGAATGTTGAGACGACAAAGGCTATTTTTTGTTTCCAATATGCTAAAAGAGGCAAAAAGAATAAACTTTTTACCTCTAAAAGGTTACATTTATTTATTTAATTACTCCCCCGAAAGAATCACAACAAAATCGCTGTCCGAGCAATAAAATTTATTTGGGTCATACACAAATTGGCTATGTTTAATTTCAGGAACTTTTTTCTTTAACCAGTGGAAAAACTCGTTAGATACACTGCTAGAATTGGCGACAAACTGTGAATGAGGCAAATGCCCTCTGCCAATACAATTTACTTCAAACCCTAATTCTTTTAATTCAGCTTTCAGTTGCATCGCCTGTTTTTCTTTGTCAGGTGAATACATAATGCCTGCAACAAAAGTTTTATCGGTTGCTTCAGGCTCATATCTATAAATAAGCCGATTTACGACCTCTTGTGTTTTTTCAGGATCCAAAATCCAATAACTTATCGCTCCCTTTTTATTGGGACCGCCCGGAAGCGTTGCAACTTCTATCTTACTTATATCAAAACTTTTAGCTAACGCCGCATACTGCGACATTTCATACAATGACAAATCAGTTTTAACATAAGTAGTTGCAATATTTAACATTTCAGGAATTTTGGCAATCGCTTGCGGAGTCTGAATTTGCTCCAATAATCCTCTTAAAAACCATTGTTGACGTTGAGTTCTGCCAATATCACCAAGCCCGTCATGTCTAAATCTTAAATACCCTATAGCGTTTTTTCCGTCAAGAACATTCAACCCCTTACTTAAGTGAACATGCAATCCACCTGAATAATCATCATAATTCATTCTTTTTTCAACATAAATCGGCACTCCGCCTAAAGCATCAATAAGCTTGCTTACTGCCTGATCGCTGACTATAATGTATCGATCAATTTTAACCCCCAAAGTATCCTCAACGGTTTGTTTCGTTAATCTGATTCCACCAAGAGCGTGCGCTGCATTAATTTTTTGTACTCCATACTCCGCAGGCAGATAAACCTTGCTATCCCTAGGCACAGAAATAGCATTAACAGAACGTGTGTTAGGGTCAATATTCAATAAAACGATGGTATCAGAACGTGTTCCTCTCCAAGGGTCAGTGTCGGAACCGTTAGAATCAACACCCAACAGTAAAATGTTTTGTCTTCTCGGCATAAATGGAAGCCCAAATTCGGCTTTCCTTCTACGTGATTTGCTTTCAACAAATTCTATTAACTTTTGGGACATAAAACTGTCTTTACCAAAAAGTTGTTCTATTGTCTTTTCATCATTCAAAGAGAATACAAAAATAATCACTAACACAAAAATAACTAAAACAAGAATTAATAAAGTTTTAGCAAAATTGGATGTCTCATTTTTCTCTTCTTCTATGTGTTTTAAAAAAACACTATAATTTTCATCTTTTCTTTTATTTTTCATATCACTCATAATTTCAATCTATGTGCATGGTCTTATAAAATTATATTTTAAGCAAAAAATAAAATCAACTTACTTTTTTTAAGCGGTTCTTACTAAAAGTCCATGAAATACACTCATTATTTACTGACGGGACTTGTGAAACTTGCGCTGATTTAGACGGTGCAACTTATGAAAATGAAGAAGACGCACCTTTTTCCCCGCCAATTCATCCAAACTGTCACTGTCAGCTTATCAGAACAGTCAAAGCTTAATAATATATTTATGCTAAAATAAACTTAAATCAGGTACAAAATGTCTTTTAATATAGAAAAATATGCCTAAGTTTTTATTAAAAAATCAATAATCCATTACCCAGCCTTGCTCCATGATTCGACCCGTGCAATACCAACCACTCTTATTTGTTTCAGAATTACAATAATTTCGGTTATTGTAATTCCACCAATAGTTTCCGCCAAAAAAATTATCATCTTTTCCACCCTCTGGATATAGCAAAGCCCCTTTGCCATTGGTTATAAAAAATACAAACACATCTCTTCCGTTATTATTAGGCTTCTTTAGACCATTCACATCTAAGCGAATATGTCCACATACTTGCGACATGTATCCTAATTCCCCTGTAGTCCAAGTAGTTCCCCCTTGAGTACAATTATTGGCATAATTGTGAATTAATACAGACATTCCATCCGCTGTTATAAATTTGTACTCCGTATCAGCATCAAAAGTATTATTAGCTGCAGCAGTTCCATCGTAACTTTGATTTGTGGTTGCGGCCCAACATCCTTGTCCTGTAGCAGTGCCGCAATTTTTTGCTACTTTAATATATTTAACAAACTCATCACCTAAATATTAACGTTGGTCAAAATAGCAGAGGCACTTGAAATAAAGCTTATTGATTTAATTGATTTGTAACTAATCACCAGAAATTTTAATATATTATAAACGCACTGATAACAAGCGTTTCCCCCTCGCCCCTTCAGGCTGTGTAAAAACTTTAAAAAACACCAAAAAATTGCAGCACAAAATCTTAAGGTCTCCTTGAAGTTGAAGCTTTGAGATAAATGAAATGGAAGCTGACCATATAACGCCGTGGCATTCAGGCGGAAGAACAAAAGCAGAAAATTGTCAGATACTATGTAAAGAGTGTAATCGTAGAAAATCAGGGAAATAAATTACTTTTTTATGATAAAATACAGGCATGATTAAATCTTTCAAATGCAAAGAAACTGAAAAAATATATTGTGGCAAATTTTCAAAAAAGATTCCGCATGATATTCAACGCAGGGCTTTAATAAAATTGCATAGCATTGATATCGCTGAAAGCCTTGACGATTTGACAACTCCACCTGCAAACTTTTTAGAACAGCTTCAAGGATATAGAAAAGGGCAACACTCCATAAGAATTAATCAACAATACAGAATTTGTTTTAACTGGATTGACAATGATGCTCTAAATGTAGAAATAGTTGATTATCACTAACTTTTAGGTAACTAATCACCAGAAATCAATTAAGGTCAAAATCCTTTAGCAATAGGCGTTCGCACCTCCTCCTCACTTGCGGCAGCTCCTCTTCTTGGCGAGTTTGCGAGCCTTAGAATGGAGGGTGTCGACTTGTCGACGACGAGG
>CAISJE010000207.1 GCA_903885635.1 uncultured bacterium | reverse complement strand
CGAACATGGAACAATGTGGCATGCCATCAGGCAACCCGACAACCTTTAAAAAAGAAACAGGCGTAGTTTTAACCTCTATGCCGAGCACGTGGTCAGCTATAACAGATGCTTATGGAGTTACGGGTAATGCTCCTGCGGAGGCTTTCGCACCATCCTCTACAAGCAACCCAACCACCACAAACTTCAATAACAGCTATGCCTTTTTATCAGCAGACGGCATTGCGGTCAACTTATTTTATAACCCATATTGCGCTTTTAATTCTGCAGATAAAAGGGATTATGATTCAGCAAGTTGTACTTATACAGATATTCGACCTCAATTATCACTTGATACGGCTTGCATGAGCGGAGTATATGACATGAACGGGCTCAAGAAACCAAATCAGGTAGGAAAAGACATAGGATTTTTCGGAGTATTTTACAACGGAATTGAAGCAACCTCTGCGGTAGCTCTACCGTATAAAACAGGTATTGATAGATACTCGAACATAGTTGTTGCAACTCAATATTGTAGTGATATAAAAGGATACAAACTTCCGACAGTGGATGAGTTGAGTGCATTATACCTTGGCAGAAACATCACGGGGATGACTAATAGCGTTTGGCTGTGGTCTGCGTCGCGTCTGTCCGGTGGTAGCGGTTACGTTCGGTCCGTGTACTTCGCCAGGGGCCTCCGTTCCTGGGAGCCTTCGTCGATGCGGAACGACGTCAGGTGTGTCAGGGATTAGGCATATCGGAGGCTTAGAAGTTTGGCTTTTGAATTATCTAATCTTTTGAAATTCCAGGCTTCCGCTCGCAGTTCACCTTTCCGTTCAATCATTCAAAAACACACTTATTTTATTAAGCTCAATAAACCCTACTATTTTTTTGTTCCAAGGACTGAAAAAGACCGGTAAACATTCAATTCTTATATCATTCATAATCTTTGCAAGTTCTCTAACATCATTTTGGGGATAGGCAACAATGTTGGAAAATTTATTAGGAAGAATTTTGTGTTTACGAAGTTCGCGTGACATAAATTCACTGACTCTTTGATTATTCATATTCGCACTCCATTTTGAATTGGGGGAATTGTTTACATTACTTTACAATATACGCAAGATAAAAACTACTAGCCGGTCGACTTATTTTATTTTTTTGAGTAGAATATAATTTATGAACACATTACCAATTGATTTTAAAAACATTGAAGAAACATTATCGCAGCAATTTAGTATAATTAATGACATAAGAGATTTTAATCAAAAAAAGGTTTTGGACGCATTCGTTGAAAATAAGGTTGCGGCGGAACATTTTATGACGGTTTCAGGCTACGGGCATGATGATTTGGGTCGCGAAGTTTTAGATAAGGTCTTTGCTCAAGTTTTTAAGGCTGAAAAAGCTATTGTAAGAAATCATTTTGTATCAGGAACACACGCTATTGCGTGCTGTCTGATGGGAAATTTGCGCTATGGAGAAAAATTGGTTTCTGTTGCCGGAACTCCTTACGACACAATGGAAGAAGTCATCGGTACTCGTGGAGATAAGCGTGCTTCTTTGATGGGATATGGGGTTTTGTATGAGGAAATTCCTCTAACTGAAAATTTGGAAGTTGATTTTGAGTTGCTTGAGAAAACTATCGATAAAACTTGCACAATGGTCTTAATCCAGCGTTCTCGAGGATATTCGCTCAGAAAATCTCTTGACATTGCGACAATTGAAAAAATTATCCATATTGTAAAATCAAAAAATTCTGATTGTATCTGTTTTGTTGATAACTGTTACGGTGAATTTGTTGAAATGCAAGAACCGATTGAGGTTGGGGCAGATTTAGTTGCAGGGTCTTTAATAAAAAATCCGGGTGGAGGCATTGTTGAAACAGGCGGATATATTGCCGGCAAGGCAGAATTTGTTGAACAGGCAGCGATGCGATTGACTGCGCCGGGGATAGGTTCTGAGGGTGGTGCTATGCTTAATCAATCACGCTTGATTTTTCAAGGGTTTTTTATGTCACCATCGATTGTTTCAGATGCGGTTAAAGGGGCAATTTTAGCGGCTAAAATTTTTGAAGAAATCGGATATATTTCGACACCGAAATTTGATGAAAAACGTAGCGATATTATTCAAACAATAACTTTTAATTCGCAAAAACCACTGGAAGCTTTTTGTAAAACCGTTCAGGAACTTTCGCCGATAAATTCTTACGTAACGCCCATTCCTGACGATATTCCGGGATACGAAGATAAAGTAATTATGGCGGGCGGGACTTTTATTGAAGGTTCAACCATTGAATTATCTGCGGATGGTCCAATTAGACCGCCCTATGCGGTTTATATGCAAGGCGGACTGAATTATGCACATGTGAAAATTGTCCTTCAATCGATTTTGGAAAAAATTACCTAACTTGAGGATTAATTTTTAAAGAAAATGGGGTAAACTTATTCTATGCATTATGACAAAGATTGGTATAACAGTTTAATTAAACCGAAATTCCAGCCGCCTGCTTGGGTTTTTGCACCTGCTTGGACGCTGCTTTATATTCTAATGCTTGTATCGTTTGGTTTAATATTGACGGCGCAATTTAGGTTAATCAATATTTTAGCTTATTTACTTTTCATTGCACAATTAGTTATTAATCTTTCTTGGTCCCCAATCTTCTTTAAAGAACACAATCTGAGAAAGGCATTTTTATGCTCAATTTTGTTAACATTGTCAGTTTTTGTGACAATGTTGATATTTTTTTACATTTCAAAATTTGCGGGAATCTTATTTTTGCCGTATTTGTTTTGGTGTATTTTTGCAAGCATTTTGAGTTTTGAAATTTTGGAACTCAATGAATGGTAGATATCGGAAATGATTAGAATAATTTTTAAAGAATTAAAAAATCATGCTCCATATACTTTTATGGGAGCATTAATAGGGATTTTAATTGCTGTTTTGTTGAAAAATATTTCGGAAAGTATAACTTTTAAACTTTTTTACGTATTTCATCCTCTTCATGTCCTTTTGGGTGCGTTTATTACAACATCAATGTATAAGTTACATAAAAAAGATGCGAATATTTTAAAGATTATTTTGATTGGTTTTATTGGTTCTGTCGGAGTTGCTACTTTGAGTGATTCAATTCTTCCGTTTATTGGCGAAACAATTCTTCATTTCCCTCATCGAGAGTTACATTTGGGTTTTATCGAAAAATGGTATATTGTTAATCCGATTGCGATTTTGGGGATTTTGCTTGCCATTAAAAAACCTTTTACAAAATTACCTCATTCGTTGCATATTTTTATAAGTACATCAGCTTCGTTAATGCATATAATGATGTCAATAACCGCCCTTGTAATGACTATTCCGCTGTATTTTGCAATAGTATTTTTATTGTTCCTTTCTGTATGGTTGCCATGTTGCTTCAGTGACATTGTTTTGCCTTTGCTATTTATTTCTGATAAGAAAATAAAATATTGCTCCTGCCGCAAATTATAGCTTGTGTTTTGACGAAATTAATGATTAAATATATTTTATGAATTATATATTTTATTGGTTAATAGTTTTATCTATAGTTATTGGAGCAATCAACGGGAAATTGCCTGATGTTGTAAATTCTATTTTGACCGGTGCTGAAAAGTCTGTTCAAATTGCATTTTCTTTAATCGGAATAATGGCTTTTTGGCTTGGAATTATGAAGATTGCGGAACAATCAGGATTAGTTGAATTTATAGCAAAATTGATAAGTCCGATTACAAAGAGGCTTTTTAATGAAATTCCGCCCGAAGACCCTGCAATTGGAAACATTGCGATGAATTTTTCCGCTAACGCTTTAGGATTAACCAATGCAGCCACTCCAATAGGGATTAGGGCTATGCAGGATTTGCAGAAACATAATATCGACAGAAAAACAGCATCTAATTCCATGTGTATGCTTTTGGCGATGAATACCGCAGGATTTCAGCTTATTCCTGCAACGGTTATAGCCGTTCTTGTAGGGATAGGTTACAAAAATCCGACAGAAATTATCGCTCCTACACTTTTGGTAACTTCTTTTACATTCATAATTGCGATTATTATAGCGAAAATATTTCAAAGATTTTCGCCACCCCAAATTCAAGAACATGGAGGTGAAGAATGAGTTTTCAAGCGGTATTGAATATTATTTCGCTTTGGGCTTTGCCTTTTATAATTGTATTAATCTTAACGGTTGGGATGGTTAAAGAAGTCCCTATTTATGAAGTTTTTACCGAAGGCGCGAAGGATGGATTTAAGGTAGCAATCAATATTATCCCGTATTTGGTCGCAATAATTGTTGCAATTTCAATGCTAAGGGCATCAGGAGCGATTGAAATGATTGCAAATTCAATGGCTGGGATTTTGGCAAGGTTTAATATTCCTGCGGATGTTTTACCTGTAATTTTTGTCCGCCCGCTTTCAGGTTCAGCTGCGTTGGGATTGTTTTCAGACATTGCAACAAATGCAGGGGCTACAGCGTATTCAACAAAATTAGCTGCGGTTATGGTTGGGAGTTCAGAAACCACTTTTTATGTCTTAGCCGTTTATTTTGGGTCGATAGGAATTAGAAAATTCAGGTACGCACTTTGGGTCGGACTCCTAGCAGATATAATCGCCGCAATTATGTCAATTGTCGTTTGCAGTTGGATGTTTTAATCATTAAAAATTACGCATCAAATATTTTGAATGAGCGTTCAATATTTTTCTTTATTACCGCTTGAATAGAATCCACTTCTGTTGTTATCGCAGAATGTTCTGTATCCAATCTTTCCATTGTTAAATCTATTCTTTTCTCTTTATTATCTAATAAATCTTTTGCGGCTTCATATGCCCCTTCAGTTTTAGTAATAGCTTCCTCATCGCTTTTGGTGTTTAAAGGGCAATCATAATCATTTGTTGAAGTGGTAAGCCAAGAACCGTCAGTTTGCATTTGCTTTATAGATATATTACCGGATAATATCCGATTTTGCAGATAATCCTTATCATCTGCCTTGGCATTGGCTTGCCATCCTGAAGCATTGATAATATCGTATAAATTGAGATAAAAATGGGCTTCGTAAAGATCTGATATATCATTGTTGTTTACATCAATAGTCGTATAAATATCAGCGGTACTTCCACCTGCTGCAGTACTAGCCGTCGCAGTGCCTGTTCCGCCTGTAGTTGCTCTTGTGGTGCTACCGCTGCCTACGGAGCTGCCGGATGTTCCTCCGAAATGTTGAGCGCTGTATAAATCAAAATAGCTTAGAATGGTATTTATTAGTTGACCACCGTCAAATTTCCCATGAGAAGTTAATCTATTTGTACCTGCGCTACCACCTGAGCTTAGAGCAGGATTGCCGCTTACGACAACTGGAACTGTACTATCAGTACTAGTTATATTAGCGACAAATTTATTAAATGTTGCCAAATATGCATAGTTTAATGCTTCATCTATTCTGGAATTAAAGCCAGAGCCGAGTGAAGGTAAAAGACTCCCCCTTAAAGCATTTCCTAATGAAATGGTTGTATTTTGCGCAATACCCTGAAAATTAGATATTATATCACTAGCTGTTGAACCTGGAGCAGTCATTGCACTACTTGCATAAAGCCCCATAAGTCCGCTAATAACGCTAGTATTGTCATAATTCGTGGTGAAAGAATCTGTAGGCATTGTTGCCGGAGTACTGCCTGCAGCATAAGAGGCAGCTTGGGCAGGGCTACATCCAATCAGCCTTATTAAAAACATTTCTTTATTCATGCTGTCTGCAAGCGCCCCTGCATTCCCGAACTCTGTAAGTCCTATATTATTGATGTATCGGCTATCTAAAATGACTCTACCATTAATAGGATTCGTCACTATATACTGACCTGCGTTATTTTCAAGGTTTGGCCTCATTAATAAATCATAGGTTAAAGGTTTTTCGCCGCTATTCCCCATCCAAGTCATTTTTTTTGCATTTAAAGACGCGGTATATTCTTTAGAAAGGTCGGCAGAATTACGAGATAGAGCAAGTTTTTCGTTAGCAAGTTGCATCAATTTACCTTCAACATCGCTTTTGCGCGATGTTAACATTAATAATTTAGCTTGTGAAGCTGCTAATCCCATTTTATTATACCTTTTCCGAATTTTCTCTACATTATAAGCAAAATTCTTTTCCTTATCATCGTTATCGTCGTTTTAACTTAAAACTTTAGGTTTTCAGCAAAAGAGTTACAAAATTATTCGAAAAATTTACAAAATTTAATAAATGGTCTTGATTCGTAACTAATCACCAGAAATCAATTAAGGTCAAAATCCTTTAGCAATAGGCGTTCGCACCTCCTCCTCACTTGCGGCAGCTCCTCTTCTTGGCGAGTTTGCGAGCCTTAGAATGGAGGGTGTCGACTTGTCGACGACGAGG
>CAISJE010000206.1 GCA_903885635.1 uncultured bacterium | reverse complement strand
TAATATAATATTAAATAAGGAATGTATAAAACAAAAATTTAACAGTTGAATAGTTTTTAGCCAACAAGCCCAAGGTTCCCCTAGCAAAGGAGATGCGAGGGTCAGCGAAACCAGACCCGAGTGCAATAAAACTAGTAAGCCGGCATCTCGAAAAAGTAAAGTAGAATATAGAAAAGACAAGTAAAGGCGCCTAAAATAAAAACAGGTGTAATGGTGTAAAAAAAGATGGAATTTGTAATAAAAAAAGATGATTTATTTGATGGGATTAGAATTGTTGAACGTGCGACTTCAATGAAAGGATTGCAACCCGTACTTGCGAATATTTTAATTGAAACGATTGATAAATCTATGATTAAATTTTCAGCCACCGATTTGGACTTAACAGTTATTGCAATGGTTCAGGCTCAGGTTAAGGAGGAGGGGAAAATTACCCTCCCCGCCAAGAGATTAAGTGAGATTGTTTCAAGATTATCTGATTCTCTTATTAATTTTAAACTTTCAGATGAAACAAATTCTGTTAATTTAACTTCTAAGAATGCAAAATTTGATATTATAGGAATTTCTGCGAACGAATTTCCTGCGATTGGTGAAAATATTGAATTATTGGAAGAAAACGCTATTGAAATAGAGTTGAAGCCGTTTACTAAGGCTATAAAACAGGCGGGATTTGCAGCGGCAGGCTATGAGAGTAATAATTTACTTTCAGGTGTTGTGTGTAATATTTCTGAAAATACTCTTGAAATGGCTTCTACCGATGGAAACAGACTTGCTAGGGTGAGAGAAAAAATTGAAAATAAAGGTAAAACCGGTCAATTAATTATCCCCTCAAAAACTTTGCAGGAATTTATTAAAATGAGCTCTTTTATTGAAGAAAATTTTGTTAAAATCTTTACAGATAAGACAAAATTGGTAATAAAAAGCGAAAATACCATGATTATATCGAGATTAATGGAGGGACAATATCCGAAATATAATCAATTAATTCCTCAGGATAGTCCAAAAACAGCTTTAGTTAATATTCCTCAGCTTATTTCTTCTTTGGAAAGAGTTGCGATTATGGTTAACGAAAAAACAAGTATTGTAAGATTTGAATTTAATGATAATAAACTCATTTTGACGGCTGATACACCTGATGCAGGTAAATCTCAAGATGAAATAGATGTTGATTATTCGTCAGAGGAGTTGAAAATTGCATTTAATTATAGGTATGTGCTTGACAGTTTAAAAAACATGGAAACAACAGAAGTTCAAATAGGCTTAAATACAGGGCTTTCTGCTACAGTTTTAAAACCAAATAATGATGAAGACTATATTTGTTTAATTATGCCTGTTCAGATAAGAAGTTAATTAATAATTAATCAACGATTTTAATTCTTCCATCTGTTTTTATGTCAACAGGTTTATTGGTTTTTTTCATATAGTCACCCACCAGTTTATTTTTGTCGAAGTTAAATTTTGTTATTACGGCATCTTGCTTATTTGTAAAATAGTTGTTTCCACCCTTTGCGATATAATCATCAGTTGCAACGGTGTATGTTTTAAATGGATTTGGATTTTTTATATTAATTGGTGTTTCTTTGCCGTCTTTGTCTATAAAAGTAGCGTTTTTAACTTCGCCTGATTTTGACATAGCGTATTTTAAACCGGAACATTGCATTATTCCGGGACTATTATCGGTGTCGGTTAAAGATTTTGCACCTATTTTTAAAGAGTCTACAATTTCTTTTTCTGTTAGTTTAATTATCCATACTTTGTTATCAAAAGGAGTTAGAATTTTTAAATCTCTATCCGTTAAAGAACCTGATTCTAAACTGAAACGAAAATTACCGGAATTTATCAGGACCATATCAACGCCAAGTTCGTTTCTTTCAGCATCTAAAACAAAGTCGGCACTTGGATTTTCGGTAATTAGTGAGTGTTTATGCTTTAAGGCTGTTTTTATTGTTCCCAAAACTTCAGGTTTACCTAAAATTTTATCTGTAAAGTATTTTATAATAGGGCTTCTTGAAAAATCTTCAGTATTGCTGACATTGTTTTGTGCTTTTGTAATAACACCCTTATCGTTAAATTCCAGATTTAATATTCCAAAATAATTACCATCTCTGCCTGCTTGGGTTATTATAGTGGGTTCGCCTGTTTTTTTAGAATAAAATAAATTTTTGTCTTTTGTTATATTTTTGATTAAATCATGGGTATGTCCGCCAAGAATTACGTCAATGCCATCAACAGATTTTGCAAGTTCTTTGTCTGCATCGTATCCGCAATGAGAAAGTACTATTATTTTATTTATACCCTTTTTCTTCATATCGTCTATTTCTGTTTGCAATAGGGAAATAGTTTTTTCAGAATTTAAAATATCAAAATCTTTATATTCATCAGGATCAGAAAGGTGAAAGGCAAAATCAAACGGCATTAATCCGATTATACCATATTGTTGGCCGTTTTGTTCTTGAACATAGGATTTGATAATATCCTTACGTAATTCTTTGTTTATTTCAATATTTTGTGGGATGTCAACATTTAATCCTAAAAATTTGTATTGGGCATCTTTAAGCACATCAACTAAATCTGTTTTATTTAAATCTAATTCGTGGTTTCCTGCAGCACTCGCCATTATTCCTATTGCATTTTGAAATGCTACTGCCACCTTACTAAATTCTTTATCCCGACCGACGCCAATGTCTCCTGATGAAAGTTTTAGTTTATCTATTCCTTCTGACGGAATTAATTTATCAAATGAATCCGATGCGTTTTTTAATTTTTCGATATTTGTTAAATTGGAATGAACATCATTTATATAAAAAATGCTTGTCCTTGTTACTTTCGAGGCTTTCTTTTGATTAGCCTGCGTTTGCGGTTGAATTTGTGAAATTGAATTTACCATTTATATATCCTATTATTCTACCCGCTTATTTTAAAACGTGTGAATAAAATAATTTGCTCAAAAATAGTAAGTTGTAACATATGCTTTACAATGGGTTTAATTTGGTAACTAATCACTAAGAATTAACATGGTATAAGGCAGGTTTAGCGAGCTTTTTACCTCTCCTTTGCGGAGAGGTCGACTTTCTTCGTGAGCGGAAGCCCGCGAACGTTAGAAAGTCGGGTGAGGGTTATGCAATCAGGGT
>CAISJE010000205.1 GCA_903885635.1 uncultured bacterium | reverse complement strand
ATGGCATAGATGACAAATTTGTTAAGGTTTGTGCAGGACTTTGGAATTTTCATTTAGATTTTGCATAAAGAGAACAAACCTTGATGAAAAATCGTCTTTTTAGTTTTTGGCATTATTTTATTTCGCAATATGTCTATTATTAAAATGCTTGCAATTTGGGCAATCGGGATGCCAAAAATATTTAACTCCGAACCGTACAAAATAGTGATATTGAGGAATGGAAGGCTGGATGTATGGCTCTTCTTGATTGTCGCTTTTCTTCAGAAAAAGTAGGTTGAATTAATAAATTATATGTGCTACAATGTATTACATAGTAAGACAAGGAGATACAAACATGACAAATAAATCTTTTTCATTAAGACTGCCCGAAGAAACCGAAAACAAGCTAAAAATGATTGCAAAAGCAACAGGGAGAACAAAATCTTTTATCGCACTTTCCGCGATAGAAGAATACGTTGATTTGCAGGCATGGCAAATTGAAGGTATTCTAAGAGGGCTTGAACAAATAGAAATAGGAGAAGTCTTATCGCATGAAGAGGTAGTTAAAATGTGGAAGGAGCGTCTAGGTGAAGGTTATTTGGACTAAAGAATCACTTGAAACATTAGATTTAATCTATGAATATATCTCAAAAGATAGTACAAATCCGGCAGAAAAGGTAATTTCTCAAATTATTAATGCCGCGAATTTGAATATCAAAAATTTCCCCCACATAGGTCGTACCGGTAGAATTTTCGGTACAAGAGAATATGTAATTTCGGAATATCCTTATGTTATCATTTATGCCGTGAAAAAAAATAATATATACATCATCCGAGTCATGCACTCCTCAATGAAATATCCTTAATTATATTATTTTTCTGCAAACTTATCATAAAAAACATTCATAGCAATGTCCAAAAATTCTTCTTTTTTCAGTATTACTTTTTTTGAAGTATCTGATGGGTCAGTAACTTCTATTCTTTCATCAGGCAATACCTTAAAGGAATATTCATGTTCAAGCAGAGTAAATTTAGTGGATATAGATTTACTTTTTATATTTTTCCCAAAACCACATTCCAAAGCATATTGATCAGGATGTTCTTTTGCGTTCTTTAATATTTCAAGTATCTTATTTTTTGCATTATATGGTGCCGAAGAAGGATCTTTTGTCGCTTTTATATCGCCAAATGTCTCTACTTGAGTAGTTAAATAATTATCGGCAGAGGCGTAATCATTTACGGTATTATCCCCTGTTAATAACTCTCCGTCTATTACCAAGTTGTTTTGTTCTGCCATTACGCTTGAACATAGCCAGTTCAAATAATTGCACATCAGGATCCCCTGACGCAAATTTACGCTTATTTGAAGCATCTTTAAGATTTACCCTGTAATGTTTTTGAGGTTCAGCCACGAAGGTAACATCATAAATACTACCAGATACGTGCTTAATTGATTATTTTAAAATCTTTGCTCCTTGCGTTGTGTTTGACATAGCTTTTATTTTAGATAGCAGCACGCAATCTTGAAATAAGTAATCTTTAGAGTTACTTTGCTTGAAATCTCCAATTACTCCATCAGGAACCGTATTTGTACCAATTGAAATTATTCTGTTTCCCATAAATCTCCCCGTTAATTATTCCCCTTGTATACATAAAGAAAAACAATCTTTTCAGATTGCTTCATTTATATCGGCATATTTTTATCATCAAAATTGTTGAAATTAATATTATTAAAATGCTTGCAATTTGGGCAATCGGGATGCCAAAAATATTCAAGACGCTGTCTATTCTTATTTGCTCAATGGTTATTCTGACGATTGAGTACAAAATCAGGTATGAGAAAAATATGATTCCGTCATTATTTTTGGTGAATTTTCGTATAACAAAAAATAAGATTAAAAATATACAAACATCAAGTATGCTTTCATACAAAAAAGTCGGATGAAAATAGTTATATTGTAAATACTCCAGCGGTCTTTTATAAATCGGGATGTATAATTTTAAAAAGCTTTCGGTCGGACGACCAAAAGCCTCTGAGTTAAAGAAATTCCCCCATCTTCCGATTGCCTGACCTAAAACCAACCCATAGGAAAAAATATCGCAGAGTTTTAAGACAGGAAGTTTATGTTTTTTAGCGTAAATTATTCCTCCGATTAACCCTCC
This sequence comes from uncultured bacterium, assembly GCA_903885635.1. Classification (GTDB taxonomy): domain Bacteria; phylum Cyanobacteriota; class Vampirovibrionia; order Gastranaerophilales; family Gastranaerophilaceae; genus CAIPUE01. Next base: position 9,137 of record CAISJE010000205.1, on the reverse strand, counting down.
GATTATCGCTCCGTGGATTGAAATGCCCCCATGCCAGAGTTTTATGATTTCAAAAGGATTCTGCGCATAATAATTATAACTCAATAAACAATAGTAAATTCTTGCACCTAAAATAGCGCCGATTATAATGTGTGGCGAAATATCATAAATTACTTCAGGATTAATTTCAGAATAAAATTTGTCAGCCACGAACCTTGCAACCAGAACTCCTGCAAAGAGCGAAACAGCCATAATTACCCCATAATAATAAACGGATATGGAACCTACAGAAAATGCGATATCACCGGGCGAAACAAACATTATATTACTCAATATTTGTTTTTGTATCAGAAGAATATTTTAGTGCCTGAGTTTTTAAGTATTCAATCTTATCTTCGACATCTTTTTTATCTTCTATATCTTGCCCTTTTTCAAGATAAGTTGAATATGAGCCTATGGAGTCATTAAGCAGTTTTTCCACTTGAGCTTTTTCTTCTTTTGTCAATTCTTTTTTCGGTTTTTCGGCTCCTAGGTCTTGAGCTTCATCTTTGTTTTTTAGTGATCCGTCAATAATCCCTTTTGCATAATTTTCCTGTGCGACTGCAAGTGAATAATAAGTATCTGTAAAATCAGGTTTAAGTTTTATTGCGTTTTGAAAAGTGTCGATTGCTTCTGGATATTTTTCCGCCTGAGTGTAGGCAATTCCTAAGTTGTAATGAGTTTCAAAGATTGTACTATCCAAATCAATGCTTGATTTTAGGCGGCTGATTGCATTCTCAAAATCACCTCTGCCTAAATAATCTTTTGCCTTACTGTTAAGTTCTTGTACAGCCAAATTATTAATACATGCGGTTGAAATAACGGACACAAATAGTATCAATACTAATAAAAACGCTTTTTTCATGACTTCTCCCTACTATAAATTCTTGTAAATTAATATTACACTAAAATAAAGTATTTGGCAATATTAATAATTTAAGTTACAATAAGATGGTGAGAAGTGATAGGTGAGAGGTGAGCAAGAACCGCAGAACTGTTCAACTATTCAACTGTTCGACTTTTCAACTAAAAAGGAGTTAAATATGTCAGATGAAAAAGTAGTAAGATTAGGCTCAAAGAAATCGAACAAAGAATCTAAAGGCGAAAAAAACGAAATTCTGTACTGTAGCTTTTGCAAGCGTCCAAACACTCAGGTAATCAAAATGGTGCAAGGACCGGATGTTAATATTTGTTCTGAATGTACAATGATAGCGGTTCAGTATTTGATATTGAATGACAGGATGCCTTCCGCCGAAGCGCAGATGATTTTGGATGCATTTTGGGGGAAAAGCAGATAATGACAACTAATCAGCTAAATAAACTTCAAATAAAAGCTGAAATTTTGACCGTGTTGACCAAATTCCAAACTAATCTTGAAGCGGCAAATGTTGATGGGATATTAAAAGTATTAACCTTACAAAATGATAAAAAAACTATTCTTGAAGTTTTAATAAAAGAACTTTTAAAAGCAAACGAACAAAAGGTTATTTTAATTTGTTTTTTGGCACTCAAGCTTTGCGATAAAGAGGATTTTGAAACGGCGCTTTGGGGGATTTTGAAAAATCCGTCTGTGTCCGATTCGACAAAAACTATCCTCTTAAATGTCTTAAAGGATATGGGAAATAAAGTAGATTACGAAAAATTAGAAGAGTATTTCGATAATCCGAACGAAGTTATAGATGCGGATACGCAAAAACTTTTACAGACCGCAATTATTAATCCCGAAGCTCAAATTGATTTTTTAGATTTTTTGAGTTCATTACCGGAGACAGATAAAAAAATACTCGTTCAATCGCTGGGCGAAGATTATTCTTCGGACAATTTAGCTAATATTTTAAACCCGTTGGTGTTGTATAATCCGACCTGTGAACTCGGCAAAATAGCAATTGATATACTGGGGACAACCAAGTCTCAACTGGCTTTACATACGCTTGTGCAACTTATTGACTTTGTTTATGATGAAGACACGCTTACGTTAGTAAAGAAAAATATTTCCAAGTTAAAAATTTCAGGTGTCAGAGAAGATAATGCGATTGATTTTTACAAAAGTATTCTGAATTCCAAACCATATTGCTCTTATGCCAGTTATCCGGACGGACATGGAAATCAGGCGCTTATTTTTTCAAGAGAGAGAGAGAGCGAATCAATTCAAATGGTTGCAATCGTTATAAATGATACTTATGGGATTGTGGATTGTTTTGGGTTCAATGATATCTCAAAACTTGAATTTGAAAGAATTGTGGATAAATTTTATAAAGGGGATGAGCACATTTATCTCAATCCTTCGGTTATAAAAACCATTTTGTCCGGTGCGGAAAAATTAACCCGCAAGCTTGGAGAACAAATATCTTATGAATATATTTGCTGGAAAAATCTTCTGTCGGATATTCAGGCTGAAGTTGTACCGATTGAACTTACTCTGAAAAGCCAATTTGTTCAAAAAACTTTATCCAGTGATGAACAGGAAGATATTTACATGCTTGATTTTATCCAAAGATGGTTTTTTGATGTGGATTATAACGAGGATTTCAGGTTTTTGATATCGAGTTTGAACTCAAAAATAAGCACGAACAATTTTGATTTTAACCTTGATGAGGTTGTGAGTGAAAATCTTGTTCAGATTTTTACTGTTGAACAGAAAGATTTACTGGATAAAAGGATTTTAATGAGTGCTTATTTGAAATATTTATCAGGAAATAAAGAAGATGCCCAGCTTTTGTACTCGCTTTATTTTGAGGAAAAGAAAAAGCTTCAATTGTCCGAAAATATTATACGAAAGAGCATTTATGAATATTACGTTTTGCTTAAATTTAAATATAAAGAAGAGCATAAAATGACCAATATTTTCGCGTTAAGAAATAAGCCTAAAAATTTCGAATTAACTTCAAAACAGATTGATTTGATGATTTCGGCGATAGAAAAATTGTGGGTGGAAAATGGATAAAATTATGTCTCTTGATGTTGGTACAAAAAGAATTGGTGTAGCGATAAGTGATTTTTTGCATATTATTGCTATCGGTAATTGTGTAGTACAAAGAAACCCTGAAGAAGAGGCGATTGAAAAAATTAAGAAAATCGCTTATGAAAATAATATAAAAACAATTGTGGTCGGCGTTCCGCTTAATATGGACGGTAGTGAGGGGGCGCAGGCTAATGATTGCATCTGGTTTGCGAATAATTTTAAAAAATATTTTGAGATTATTTTTGAGGATGAAAGACTAACGTCCATGCAGGCTGAGGAAAATTTAAAAGCCAGAAAAATTGACTTTAGAAAACATAAAGAATTAGTTGATATTGAAAGTGCTTGTATTATACTGGAACAATACCTATCGAGGGTAAAAAAATAGAAAAATAGAGTTAGGGTGTACAAAACTGCGCCGAGAATAAGAAAGAGAGTTAATTATGACAAAAGAAGAAGAAAAACAGTTAATTGAAACCGTTGATGAAGCAGGAAACATTGTCAATTTTGAACTGTTTGACATTGTTGAATTTGAGGAAAAAGAATATGCGCTTTTGCTTCCTGCCGAAAGTAATGATGATTATGACGAAGTCGTTCTTATGAGATTAACAAAAGACGGAGAAGATTATCTGTTTGAGGCAATCGAGGATGATGAAGAATTCGATAAAGTATCGGAATATGTTGAAAACCTAACTGATGAAGACGATGAAGAATAATAATAAAATTTAGGAAAATATGTTCGAAAAATTCACCGAAAAAGCTATAAATGTTATTACTGAGGCCCAAGTCCAGTCAAAATTGATGCATAATGCTTCAGTTCAACCAGAACACCTTTTGCTGGCGATTGTAAAACAGGCAAAGGGAATTTCATTGAAGCTTTTTAAAAATTCTAAAGTTACTTTTGATGAGGTGAAAAAAGAGGTTGAAAATAAACTAAGGTTTGAAAAATCAGAGAAAAACCCTTCAACTGTTCCTTTCAGCGATGAATTTAAAAATTTACTCAAAAATACGCTTGATTTAGCAAGTAAATCAGGTAATAGCTACGTGCTTTTTGAGCATTTATTTATTTCCGCTATCAGTGAGTCTTCTTATAATGAAAGAATTTTAGAACATTTTAAGTTCGACATCCCGCAGGCAAAAGGAATTTTGTTTAAGCTTGTTCAAAAAAAATCCAAAAAACTTCAGCATCCCGAATTTGAAGATAGTAAAGATGTCGAGCCACCAGATGTAAATACTGCAAATCTTTTTGAGGATGATGAGGGAACGTCAAAAATTTTTGAACGCGCCTTTTCTAAGCTTGCGGACTCAACATATGAAATATTGGGAACTGAGCAAATAATATCAGCTGTTTTGGAGGCTAAGAATTTTGAAACATCTAAGTTTTTGGAAGAAAATGGTATAAATTCAGATATTTTTGAAGAAAAATTGGCTCAACAAACATCCCGTCAGTCAGAATATGATATTAACCGAGTTGTCTTTACTCCAAGTGCTTTTATAATGATGGATTTAGCCTTACAAACGGCAAAAGAGCTTGGTTCTTCTACAATCAAGCCGGAGCATATTATTTTAGGATTGTTAAAAGCAAAAAGGGGCGTTGCTTATGATATATTTAAAAGTTTAGATGTAAATGATGACCATTTGGTTCATGGAATTCTCAAGCCGATAGAAAAGCAGATGCCACAGTCTCTTACAATTTTAAGATTGGCAAAAAAAGAAGCAAGGCGGCTTGGCAGAAATGTTGTCGGAACAGAAATGCTTTTACTTGGAGTGATGAGCGAGGGTATGGGCGTTGGGTTCAAGGTTTTAAACGATTTGGAGCTTACTCTTAAGGACGTGAGACAAGTTGTAGAAGAAATTATCGGATACGGTAACGAATATTATGATAAGGAAATTATATTCACAAAACGTGCAAAAAAAGTTCTTGAAGTAGCTTGGCAAAAGGCGAAAAAGCATAAAAAACCGAGAATTTTAGCCGAACATCTTCTTTACGCAATCACAACCGAGCCGACATCTGTTGCAATGAAAGCTTTGGAACAATTAGGCGTAGATGCTGTTGAGATAAAACAAGGGATTTTGAAAGAAATTGATAGAAATAGTTAATAATTTTTTAGATGAATTTGCTTTGAAAAGTCCTGATAATACTTTTTTGGTAGGATTTTCCGGCGGTTGCGATTCTTTGTGTTTGCTTGATATATTGCATAAATTATCTCAAAAATACGGGTTTAAAGTCATAGCCCTACATCTTAACCATAACTGGCGTGCAGAGGAGTCTTTGCAGGAAGAAATTAATTGCAAGAGATTTTGCGAAAAATCAGGGATAGAATTTATTTCAGAAACTTTGGATGGAATCGGACAAAGAACGGAAAATTTTGCCCGAGAAGCAAGATATAATTTTTTCTTAAAACATGCCAAAAATTACGCAAATAGTGCAATTTTTACGGCGCATAGCAGAACGGATAACGCAGAAACACTTATTTATCGAATAATAAAAGGAACAGGAATTAAAGGGCTTCAGGGCATTTTGCCCAAGAGATTAATTGATGGAGTGCCACTTTACAGGCCGCTTTTGGGAATTTCAAGAACCCGGATTGAGGATTATTGCAATTCAAACGGGCTTGTCGCTAATAATGATTCTTCAAATTTGGATATAAATTATAAACGAAATTTTATCCGACATAAAATTATGCCGTTTTTTGATGAAATTAATTTTCATGCCGAAAAATCAATCAATTCGCTTGCCGAACTTGCTGTCAGTCAGACGAATATCGTGAATGAATATATGAATTTGGTTAAAAAAGAAGTTTATGTCGGGGATAAACTTTTGACTGAAAAATTCAAAAAACTTTCGCAAGATGTTATGCAGCAAATAATTTATGATATTTGTTTAAAAGAGGGGTTGGATTATGACCGAAAAAAAATTGTTAATATTTTAGACTTTATTAAGAGTAATTTTGAATCAAAATCCGGCTCAAGATTTTCTTTAAAAAACGATTTATGGATTTTTGCAAGTTCAAAATATATTTATTCGATTACAAAAGTTTTTGGGGAGAAAAATAACTCCCAAATAACTATTTTAAAAGAGGGAGAATATGATTTTCCTGATTCCGATTTAACATTTTCGATAAAAAAATACGAGGGAAAAGGCGATTTGAATTTTCCGCGCGAGGATGCTTACTTTGCGTATGTAAATTTAAATAATATTGGAATAGATTTGACACTTAGAACAAGACGCGAGGGAGATTTTATAATCCCGTTTGGGATGGTGGGTTCTATGAAGCTTAAAAAATACTTAAACTCAAAAAGAGTTCCCCAACATAACAAAGACGAATTAATTTTGCTTTGCAAAGGTTCTGAAGTGCTTTGGGTTTCAGGTGTCGGGCTTAGTAACAAATTAAGGGTTGTAAACACGCCGTCTCATGTGATAGAATTAAAGAGTTAAAATGGAAATTAAGTCTATAGATCGTTGCAACTTTTTCTTTTCTATTTTGCTTTAAAGGTGTTGCACTTTTAATCAGAATTTTTGACTAATAATTGTATTAAGTTTTATTAAATATTTTTTTTAAAACAAGCAAAAAAAAATATTCAGGGGTTTTGGATTCATTATGCAATGGATTAAATAACTGGGTTGAAGCAATTATAGAGAAACCAAAATGGAAATAACAGGAACATCTTTATCACCAAAATATCATAGAAACATGCCAAAATGCATTAAGCAAATGTTATGTATAGGCATGCTTCCATTAACAATTGGTTGTACCGAACAAAAACCTGATATTCAGCCACCAGCAAGCCAAGTAGGCTGGATGTCAAATGTTAAAGTAATTGCTGCGACAGGTCAAGACTCTAAAACCCTTTTTGTGCCGTATTCACCTATCTTTGACAATTTTTCTTCATCTTATTTGAATAGCCTTTTTAATGAATTAGAGCAACCAAAATGTCAAAGCATCGAAGAAGCAAGTGAGACATTAATAAAAAATGGGTATAAACTTTTTCCATTTTGGCCTTTAAAAACTTTTCCGACAGAGACCCCTAGAAAATTAGGCATGTTTAATAAAAATGATAAAGAAAATACCAAAATTGTGTTATTAATAAATGGAGATGACCCAAAAGACAAAAACAATATCCAACTATTTAAAGAAGATTGTCAGGTGGCGAGAGAAAAGTTAAGAACCATTTATAATCTCCCAGAGAGAAACCTTTATAGTCTTTCTATACCCGATATTGCTGGAGGTTATACAAAGGCAAAAGGAGATTCTGCGTTCAAGGACATAGTTACTAAAATTATAAATGATTTAACACAAAATAAAACACCACTGCAAAATGTTGAATTTTTAATAATATATTCAGGACACGGACTGATCGAGAATAAAACATCACAAGGAGCATTTGAAGGCTCAAAATCCATGAGAATTAATATTGGTTATGAAAAAGACTTAAAAAAATTTATTAATAATAATTCTGCACTTAAAAAATTAAAAGGCATTTTATTTTTGAATGATACTTGCGGTTCAGGAGCTCTTATAGCGACTAAAACTAATTTCAAAAAGCTTCTAAATTTTATAGCTTGAAACTTGAGATTTTTTTTAATTTACTTCCTATAAAGAGAATTGAATCTGTAAATTGTATCGCAAAAGGCGATGATTACACTTTGCAAAGGTTCTGAAGTGCTTTGGGTTTCAGGTGTCGGGCTTAGTAACAAATTAAGGGTTGTAAACACGCCGTCTCATGTGATAGAATTAAAGAATAAAAAATAGAGGAATTAAAATGGAAATTAAGAAGGAAGATATAAAGTTTTTATACTCGGAAGAAGAGCTTCAACAGAAGGTTAAAGAAGTCGCAGCAAAAATAAACGCCCGCTATTTGGACGAAGAGGTCTATGTGATTTGTGTTTTGAAGGGTTCTGTAATGTTTACGGCCGACTTGGTCAAATATCTTACAATGCCTGTAAAAATGGAGTTTATAAGGCTCTCCAGCTACGGCTCTTCCACCACTTCTTCGGGCAAAGTTAATGCGGTTGATATTTCTCTGCCGGATTTGAACGAAAAAAATGTCTTAATCGTCGAAGATATAATAGATACAGGACTTACGGCTAAATTTTTACGTGATTTTATAGATAATAATTTCAGAACTAAAAAAACCGAGTTTTGTACGCTTATGGATAAAAAATGTTTCAGAAAAACTGAAATTGAGCCTGATTATGTCGGGTTTGAGATTGACAACAAATTTGTAATCGGCTACGGGCTTGATTTTGATGGAAATTACAGAAATCTGCCTTATATTGGCTATGTAGAAGTGTAACTTGGTATAAGTTTTATGCTATACACAAAATAAAAAGCAGATTTTTGGTTGTCGGCATGGCAATGCCGCCCTACTTTAAATTCTCTAGTAGGGCGGCATTGCTATCCCGCCGTCTTGGATTTAAAATCTGCTTTTTATTTCAGAAAGAGTATAGCTGTCTTCTAAAATTTACTGTCAAACATTGGCTTCGGACCGTTTGTCTTTTCATCTGTCGCCATCATTATTACCTCTGTGTTAAACTTTGCGGCGCGTGTTTTATTAAGCTCAAATGCTACATCTCCGCTGAAAACATTTTCATTTTCTTCCAAATACGTAAAAAGCGGCTCAAGTACGCCCCCCGTAACATCTCCTGCTGTTTTTCCAATTTGTTGCAAATTTCTGGTCGGAACTTTTATATTTAATCCGAATGTTTGTGAATTATTAAAAAACTTTGAAAATGATGCTTCTGTCATTTCACCCCTCAATTTGACTTGTCTTAATGTTTAGTCGGCTTCCCTTTAGAGAAAGTTTAATGATTTGGGGGGAAAAGCATTAAACTTTTACAAAAATTAATATGAGGATGCGGAAAAATCCAAAAAGTGACAGTTTTTTGAGATTTTTCAAGTCCGACCTTGGAAGTGCTCGCACCCATACCAGCTGCGGGATAGCCGGTGGTATGGGTGCGAGCCGGACAAGGGAGATTGCGAGAAAAATTCCTAATTTTTCCGCAAGCTCTATTAACGTTATAGTAATTTAAGTTGACAACAACAATGAAATATGGTATAATAATAGCGGAGGTGAAATTATGGCATATTCTTTGGACTTGAGAAAAAAGGTAATAGATTACAGAAAAACACACACTTTAGAGGAAACCTATTTAACT
>CAISJE010000204.1 GCA_903885635.1 uncultured bacterium | reverse complement strand
CAACCGCCATATTCTCCCGATTTAAATAAAATCGAAAATTTTTGGGCTTGGCTAAAGAAGCAGTTGAGGTCAGCATTGAAATTGTTTGACACATTGTATGAGGCACTCTGTTATTGTTTTCAACTTAAATAACTATATCATTTAAACCGGTAATTTCAACCGATTTGGCAACTTTTTGGGGTAATGACATATGTCTAAACTTTGAAATAACGGCAGATGTTTTTCCACAATTCATGCAATTCTCCTGATTATTCTTTAATATATTAATGATTGTAATTATCTAATACTCATAAATTTACAAAATTGCGTTGGATGACGAATTTGTTAAGAAAACCTTACATTTCTTTCAAAAATTATAAATGCCTAAATTCAGGTTTGATAAGAATTTGTGCCAGTTTATCCGCACCCTCAAAATCCCGTTTCGCCAATATTTCGCTCGCTTTTTGGTTGTCGTAGTTAATAAATTTATGTAAAACCTCAAAAACACCGTCGGAAAATTCCGCCACAACATAGCATGCCTGCGGTTTTGGAGTGAATGGTCGTCCGACACTGCCTACATTTATTACGGTTTGCTTTTTGTTCGTCTGATACCCGCAAGGAATATGCGTATGCCCGCAAAAAATCGCATCAGCGTCAGTATCAGCAACCATTTCCTCAATTTTTGCAATCGGTAGGTCAGGGGCGATATTTTCGTCGTTTTTTCTTGGTGAACCATGCACAAGCAAGATTTTTGCACCCTCGATTTCGAGTTCTTTTTGTTTTGGCAAATTCTTCAAAAATTCTTTCAAATCCTCAGGAATAATTTTAACATCCTCATCAAGTGCGTTAGCCATTATCGGGAACTTGGATTTCATCTGCTCGCCGACAAAATCGTAATCACCTATCATCTCATCGGTATTGCCCTGAATAAGCTCAAGTTTGCCCTCGTCATAAAGATTTTTTATTAATTCAATCGTCTTTACAGGCTCGGGTCCTGCCATTGCCAAATCGCCGAGACAGAATATTTTGTCGCAATGTTCTTTTTTAATATCCTCCAAAACAGGCTCAAGAGCCTGCATGTTGCCGTGGATATCTGATATTAGTGCTAGTTTCATTTTTTTCACCTCAACACGAAATGGTTTAAATTCCGCCTTTACTAACTTTTTCGAATTACTACTTTACTCTTTCGAGATGTCGGCTTACCAGTTTTATTGCACTCGCTGATTTTTGCTCCGTCCCTCTCTTTTTTTGAGACTCGCCCGCTCGCATCTCCTTTGCTAGGGAGTTTTTTATTTTAGTCGAACGGTCGAATAGTTTAAAGGTTTTGCATCTCTTGCTTACTTTTTCCTTTTTGCTTTTTCCTTGTTATTTCCTCGCCGTTCCCCATTCCCCCGTTCGTGCTATAATAATTATATGATAAAAAGAAGAAACTCCAAACAAATTACCATAGGCAATGTGAAAATCGGCGGTGATGCTCCGATTTCTGTTCAATCCATGTGCAACACTGATACACGTGATGTTGAAAAAACGCTTAATCAAATAAATGAACTTGCTGAGGCGGGTTGTGAGCTGGTAAGGCTTGCCGTGCTTGATAAAGACGCCTCAAGTGCCATGAAAGAACTCGTGAAGCGCTCCAATGTGCCTTTAATCGCTGATATTCATTTTGATTACCGTCTGGCGATTGACTGTATAAACAATGGTGCACACGCACTTAGGCTTAATCCCGGGAATATTGGCAACCTCGAAAATATTAAAAAAGTCGTTTCACTTGCCAATCAACAAAAAATTCCTATCAGAATCGGGATTAATGCAGGCTCTTTAGAAAAAGAGTTCGAAAATTTGGACATAACCTTAGCCGAAAAAATGGTTAAAAGTGCTTTAAAACACATCCAAATCCTTGAAAATCTGGATTTTGATTTAATAAAAGTTTCTTTAAAGTCCTCGGACGTGCTTACTACGATTGAGGCTTACAGATTGATTGCCGAAAAGATTGATTATCCTTTGCATTTGGGGGTTACAGAAGCAGGAACGCTTAAATCAGGGCTTGTGAAATCTTCTGTCGGGCTTGGAAGTCTGTTATCGCAAGGGATTGGCGACACAATCCGTGTTTCTTTAACCGAAAACCCCGTTGAAGAAGTGTTTGCAGGGTTTGAAATCCTTAAATCGCTTGGATTAAGGCAAAAAGGGGTTAATTTTATCTCATGCCCGACGTGCGGAAGATGTCAGATTGATTTGATAAGTTTGGCAAAAAAAGTTGAAGAAAAGTTTAAAGATTTAGACAAAAATATAACGATAGCAACCATGGGCTGTCCCGTAAACGGTCCAGGCGAAGCCAAACACGCTGATTTTGGCGTTGCAGGAGCGATTAAAGAAGGTTATATTTTTCAAAAAGGTGAGATTATAGCTCGAGTTGCAGAAGACGAAATTATACAAAAACTGGATGAGATTATAAAAAAATCATTTATTTAGTATATATAATTATTAAGAATAT
>CAISJE010000203.1 GCA_903885635.1 uncultured bacterium | reverse complement strand
CTTGGTGGAGGGTGAAAAAGCTTACTCTGATTGCAATTAACCCTCACCCGACTTTCTAGCGTTCGCGGGCTTCCGCTCACGAAGAAAGTCGACCTCTCCGCAAAGGAGAGGTGAAAAGCTCGGTAAGCTTTTTGAAAATTAATTTTTACACAGCCGCAAGGGGCGAGGTTAAAACGCCTGTAGTGATTGGCTTTAATCCTTTTTAAATTATTACTCCCGAAAAATTTATATGTTTTTGACCTGATTCATTATGCCGACCAATAATCCAATTGAAAATTATCCATTAAAATCTTTTTGTGGAAGTATTTTCAAAAATATAACGCCCTGCGCTCATTGCAATGGTTTTTAAGGAACATACGCCATTTTCTTTATCCAATACCCCTAGACTTGACAAACGTGCCGCCAAAAGTTCGTTCAAATCTTTGGTATCAATAAAAAGCGCGCAGTCAACTGTGCAGATTCCATGATTAAACGGGCAGTTTTTAACTTTTTTCTCACTCATAAAAATAGTTCCTATCTATAGAGACAATTATATAAATCTCCTGTAATAAGAACTATTATACACTATTTTTCTATTTTGTAAATCGCTTAAGTAACTGTTATTTTGCGGTTTGTGTTTCTTTTGCCTCTATAGCTTTTCTCATTTTTTCGAATTGTTCTTCGACTTGATAATCTAATGTAATACGAGAATTAAGCCTTTTTGATACCAAAGTATTAAAAGCTTCAGCATCTCCTTCAGGTAATCCAGCTTTTTTTGCTCTTTCAACTAAAGCATTTTTAATAGGTATTAAAGCATCTCGTTGAAATTGTACATTAAATAAAGGTCGTTTGTTATTTATTGCCTCTATTAATGAATTTCCATAAGTCCCATCACCCTCGTTTTTATAATATTTATCCCAATCTTGCATTACTTCAATAACGTTATTCGCGTTAATTTTTTGGGTCTGGTCTGTAATATTCGCTTTGTAATTCCACTTATGTATACCGTCTAGAGAATTGTATAACGTTGACGCAATGGCTGCTGCATCCTTATTGTTAGCTACTACTGCCAATCTATTCTTTTCAGTCTGAATCTTAACACTTAATGTCTCATTCGTGTCAGTTGATTCTATTTTAATACCTAATTGAGTTGCCATTTGCTTTGTTTTGGTAAATGCTTCATCCGCTGCTTGCTTTTTAGCTTCTTCTGCTGCTGCTACTTCTTCTTCTGGTGTTTTCTTTGGAACTGCTGCTGCTGCTGATTTATCTGCTGCTGCTGCTGATTGATCTACTGCAGGAATTGCAGGCCATGCTGAGGTGCCGGAAAATCCAGCTCCATCAGGCATTGCGGAATAATCTATATTCGCGCCTCCTAGATTCATATTTTCAAATAATCCGTTTCCCTCTGCAAACATAGCGTTCAAAAATGACGGCATCAGCAAGTTTAAAGCACTCCCATCACCACAATAAGAACTGCCAATCAAAGATGAAAGAGCATTTGCCCATTTAGATTGAAAATTTTGTATAGCTGAGTAATCAATATTTGCGGGTGCGGGTGCTGCTGATGCGGGTGCTGATTCAGCTGCGGGTGCTGTTGGTTTTTCCGCTTTTGCCTGTGCTCCTTCGGTAGATGCAAAAACAGCTGCATCTTTGTCTTTTATCGTTTTCAATGCTGTTACAAATGAACCGAAGTTATATTGTTGATCATTTCTTACGGCTATTTTGCCATTATCGATTGCAGGAACAATCGGTAACCCACTTTTTCCATTATCGCTGGCTACATACTTCTGTTTGTCAAGTGCGCTTAAAATTTCTCCAGCCGTAAAGATTGAAGTTGGGCCTGAAACAGTGAACCCATCGTTATTATCAAGCTTGCTATTGCTATTCGAATCTCTTACAATAATCATAGCTTTTTTATCGTCCGCACCTTGTTTGGTTAAAACGTAACCGCCTTCCACAAGATTTCTAAATGTAATCCCATTCGTCATATTAAAATCCTCGTCTTTATATCTCTTATATATATAAAAACAATCGTAAGCCCATGATTGACAAGGCTTTGAGGTGATTTTGTATCATGTACCTGAAAAGCAAGTATAGCAAGAAGAAATTTGTTAAAATTTCGTTACAATACCCCGTATAGGTCATATTCATCAGAGGATTTTATTAAAATGTTTTCAACATCGCCCGGAACTACCGATTTTTCTGTATCAATGTAAACCAAGCCATCAATTTCAGCTGCATCACGCTGTGAACGCGCAACAACAAGCCCATCGTTATTTATATGCTCGATTATACATGGAATTGTTTTTCCGACAAAGGTTTCGTTAATTTCTTTTGAAATCTTTTGTTGCAACTTCATAAGCGCCTCAAATCTTTCGTTTTTAATATGTTCGGGCACTTGCTCCTGCATATCATAAGAAATTGTATTTTGTTCTCGGGAATATTTGAAAACACCCATTTTGTCAAAGCGCATTTTTTCGACAAAATTATAAAGATGTTCAAAATGTTCGTCTTTTTCTCCCGGATAGCCTACTATAAACGCAGTTCTGATAGCTACATCAGGAATTTTGTCTCTTAATTTTTTTATTAATACCTCATAGTCAAAAGCCGGTCTTCTCATTGCGTTTAAAATATCCTCGTGAGAGTGCTGCAAAGGAATATCGACGTATTTTACGACTTTGTTTAAAGTTGCGAATTTGTTTATCAATTCATCGGTTAACATTGAAGGATAAGCATACATAACTCTTATCCAAGAAATATTTTCAAGCTCGTTTAACTCATCCAAAAGCTTTGTGAGCATGGGTTTTCCATAGATATCAATGCCGTAACTTGTTGTATCTTGAGCCACAAGAACTATTTCGGTTACGCCTTTTTCAGCCAAACATTTTGCCTCTTTAACTATATTTTCAATCTTCCTTGAGCGATAAGCGCCTCTGAGTTGCGGGATAATGCAATATCCGCAACGATAATTACAGCCGTCGGCAATTTTTATATAAGAGCTTGCTCCAACAGTAATCTGTTGTCTTTCAATATTTTCAGGATAAACATATTCGGGCTTGTGGGTAATATTTGAAATATAGTCATTATGTAAAATGCATGAAGTCGCTCCTTCATCCCCACTGTCTTTCAGGCATCCTTTTATTTTATCAACAACTTCTACAATTTTACCAAAATCCGTTGTCCCGAGCATTGCAACGACTTCGGGGAGCGCTTTTTTCAATTTTTCTTTATGTTTTTGAGGTAAACATCCTGTTACGATAACTTTTTTCCCCATATTAATAAGATTAAGAATAGAACGAACAGATTCTTCTTCCGCATCGTAGATAAATGAACACGTATTCACTATAACTATAGTGGCTGCGGTTTCATCAAGGGTAATTTCATACCCTTTTTCAGCCAAAAGCCCAAGCATAAGCTCGGAATCTATTAAATTTTTTGAACAACCATGGTTTACTAACGCTATTTTCACATTGCCTCCGTTTTTTCAATCATTCTACTACAAGTACGGTAAAAAATAATCACCCGATTTCGCCATAGAAATTTAATGAGAATAAACAAAAAGCCTCGGAAGTTGTCCGAAGCTTATAAATATACATTTACCCCACTAATTTTATATCACGAACATAATTAGTTGTCAACATCTAATCTACGTTAATTGGTTCACGAAGAATTCCGGTGATTGCTTCACGTGCCGTAAAAACGAGTGATTCAGGGATGTTTGAAATTACGCATAATTGTCTTAAAACATCAACCGTGCGTTTGAAAATTCTTACAACGTCTCCTTCGCCCATTTCTACCTGATCAATAATACTATCCCACTCGGCTCCGTTAATCCACATTTCAATCATTGATGAATAATAAGAATTAATGTACATTGCCGTTTCTATATTATTATCCTTTTGGGTTATTTCAATTTTTCTTTTAATATTCTTTATTAGATTAAGAGTTTTTTTCGTTGCTTGTGAAATTGGGATTTGAGGATATGTTTCTACTCTTAAATCCTCTGTGGTAATAGCACAGACTACGCTTGCAAGTTCCGCGGGCGTTAAATTTTCCAAAACACGTGACAAGATTATTTCTGACAAGAATAATTCGTTCTCTGCCCTGATTTGAGAGGTCATAACTCCGGTTTCTGTCGGATAATCGTCTTTTAAATATCCAAAC
The DNA here is from genome assembly GCA_903885635.1 of uncultured bacterium. Classification (GTDB taxonomy): domain Bacteria; phylum Cyanobacteriota; class Vampirovibrionia; order Gastranaerophilales; family Gastranaerophilaceae; genus CAIPUE01. The sequence goes on along the minus strand of CAISJE010000203.1, from coordinate 30,735 downwards.
TCTGTTAAAACACTTCTATGAGCCAAGAAATTATTCCAAAAAATATCTTTTTGCCGTTCAATATCCTTAGCAAGCTTTTTTTGCTTAACCTCGTATCGCTCAAGGATTTCGACTTCTTTTGAATGGTTTTTAAATACTTTACAGGTATCGCATTGATAAGAATGAAGTTTGTCAAGCATTTCTTTGGTTTTTCTGCCAAATTCGGTTGCTTCGGGAGTCAATGGACGATTTTTGCTTTTTTCCTGTTTTTGTATGGTTTTAAAAATTCGTCTGTTTTCAACATAAATATCACGAAGTTTATTATAATCAAACAAATCTTGGTTCGTTAATTTATGATGGCAAACAAATTTTGACGAAGTATCGATTATTTTTTGGTATTCTTTCTGCTGTTTTAAAAGCGGAGCCAACCTTGTGTTTGCGGAAAAATATCCGAAACTTTTTAAAATAAGCTCTTTTGCTTCATCAATACTGAATCTTTGCAACAAATTTAAAACCATGGAATAACTCGGTGCAAATCTGCTTTCTAATGGGTTTGCATCACTCAAAACGAGTTCGGCAACTTCTTCAGGGGTTTGAAAAGGTGTCCCAACAACTGTTACATACCCAACTTCGTCCATGCCACGGCGTCCTGCACGACCTGACATTTGCAGAAATTCACTTGCGCTAAGCGTTCTGTGCCCTGTATCGGTTCTTTTGCTTATTGAGCTTATAACCGTTGAACGCGCAGGCATATTAATTCCCGCAGCAAGAGTTTCTGTTGCAAAAACAACTTTGATAAGTCCTTTTTGAAACAATTTTTCGATTAAAACTTTCCAGCCCGGCAAAAGTCCGGCATGATGAGACGCAACACCGTTTAAAATGTATTCAATATGTTTATTCTTGTATAAATAAGGGTTTTCAGCCAAATATTCATCAACTATTTCCTTAATTTGTTTTTGTTCAGCCGGTGTTACAAGCACAAGCGAGGTGCATTTTTCCATTTGCTCATCACATTTTTTTCTTGAAAAAGTAAAATAAATCGCAGGTAACATTTCTTTTTCATGCAAAGCCCTTACCACATCTTTTACAACACTTCTTTGAGTGGGTTTACGTTGATGAAACTGCCTTTTTTCCGCACGGATTTTTGAATTAAGCTGCCCGCTCGGAGTCAAAATCGGCAAAATCGTGTCAGGTTGAGAGCTGTCAAAATAATAAAATCTCAATGGAACAGGTCTAAAATCAGTATTTACGAGTTCTGTGCGGGAATGGACAGTGTTTATCCAATCCGTAAGCTGTGCCGCGTTTGCTACCGTTGCAGAAAGCGCAACTATTTGAATATTTGTCGGGCAATAAATAATACTTTCTTCCCAAACGGTTCCGCGCTGTTCATCGTTCATATAATGAACTTCATCTAAAACTATATATTTAACGTTTTTCAAATTTTCCGTTACCGAGCCGAAATTTGTACCGTAGAGCATATTTCTGAAGACTTCTGTTGTCATAATCACAACTTGAGCATCACGATTAATTGAAGTATCTCCAGTCAAAAGTCCGACATTATTTATTCCGTATTTACTTGAAAAATCACCGTATTTTTGGTTAGAAAGTGCTTTTAAAGGAGTTGTATAAAAAACCCTATGCCCGTCTTCTAACGCTTTATGGATTGCATGTTCTGCAATTACCGTTTTACCTGCCCCTGTCGGAGCGCATACCACAACACTTTTACCGTTATTAATATGTTCACACGCTTCTTTTTGGAACTCATCCAACTCAAATGGAAATTTTTTCACTATTACACCCACTTATTTTATCCTCGCCTTTATTTGCTTTTTCGAATTACTACTAACTTTTCCGTTTTGGCGGCTTACTTGATTATTGCACTCGGGTTTTATTTCGTTGACCCTCGATTGTTTCGCTGTACCCTCGCATCTCCTTTGCTAGGGGACTTTTTACTCTTCACTCGCCTCACTCACCTCTCACTATTGTAGCAGGAATAAATCCGTTTGTACAATGTAACAACTTATCGCAACATGTTTTCATAACTGATTGACATTAATGACGGCATAGTTTATTATTAATGCACGAGGAAATGAAGTGAATATCTTCAACTGTGCCGCAGCCGTAAAAGTCGGAAAACTCATCTAATATCAACCAAACTTCGAGCTAAAGTTAGGGTTTAAAAGATTTTTTAATGTCTTTTTTGCTTATTTTTTATCGAAGTAACAAAAAAGGCTTTTTTAATGAATTTTTCACCGACATCAGTACACAAAACAAAAGTAGGCACATGCCCGCACGGGCTTCCTCAAGGTGCCTGTCCGATTTGTTCAGGCATGGGCGGCGGTGGTGGCGGCGGTGGCTCAAAAAAAGTTGAGCGTCCTGCGGGTGAAATGTCTTGGGATGAATGTGTTGCCGTGGGGCAGATGCTTAAAGCGCAAAAACTCGCACAACAAAAAAGAGATATTTCCATGCAGGCTCAATTACACGCACCTTTAAATATTACAACCAAATTGGAAAACATGGCGCAAAAAATTGCCGATTTTGCACAAAAACTTAATGAATTTGTCCAAAAACCCCAATCAACCCCGACATTAATGTCAAAAACATTAGTCTTTACTGCAAAATTGGTAATTCCTGCAGTGAATATTTTAAAAAATATTCCGATTCTAGCCCAAAAAGCAATAAATTTTGTCAAAGAAAAATTAACGGATATTTCAGACAAGCTCAATGCGGTTTTTGGTGAGCTTAAAATCTCAATTGAAAAGAAAATTTCAGACAGATTTAAAGATTTTAGAAAGAAAAATAAATCTCTATTCAATATATTTGAGCCGTTGGATGTAAAAGAGGAAAAAATTCATGGCGAGTATTAATCCGATAAATGACGCTGAACTTCAAAGACAAAACAGAAACCGCACCGAAGCGCAGAAAAGAATTGCCGATGCGACAAAAGAAGGCGTTGTCGTTAATTATCTTATAAAAGAGCCAAAAAATATTAATATGAACGAAATTTATAATTCACTGGTTATCTCAGATAACGCCAAAATGCCCGTGAAACTTCGTGAAAATAAAAATTCTAAAGAAAAAAGCATCATGCCGATAAGTCTTATTTCTACAGGAGTCATGGCTACTATGGCATTGGTGAGTTTTATCGTAAAAAAGAGTGCAAAAGCTCATTTAACACTCAAATCTACACAAAAATTGCCGTCCTTGACCCGAAATTTGGCGATAAATGAAGAGGTTCACCAATCCATTTATCAGATGGTCCAATGTCCTAACCAAAAAACTATTTTAGCTGGAACCGGAGTTCTTACCATAAGTGCCATGGCGTTTATGGGTAAAATGTTTATTGATGGGTTTAAGGAAGTTTGGGTTAAGAAAAAAGAGGCTGATATTCAAAAAAATCTTCAAGAAAATTTGATTGCGGTGGAAACACAATCTTTTTCAGGCAAAATACAAATAACCAGAAGTATGCTTTCAGATAAAGCAAATGAATTTAGCGAATGGTTATGTGCTGAGCCTAAAACCCCGCTTGTATTCAGCCGTTTCAACAACAGATTGAAGTTTATGGGTAAAGAAGAAAACGAAAAAGGGGAAAAGTCAGATAATTGGGAATATTTTGTACTCGGAGCTGTAACACTATTTGGGATTACAAGTTTGGGCTTTTTATCTTTAAAAAATTTAAGAACAAGTAAACAATACTTGGAAAAATATATTGAAGCTTCTAAATCCAAAATTTCTGAAATAATTTCTCAATCTAATATTACGAGCAAAGAAACAGATAAAATAAACCTTCAAAATATGCTCCAAGCAATAGATGCGGAGCCAAAATATATTAAAGATGAGTTATCAAAATTACCTTGGGCTGAAGCAGAAAAGAACAAATTTATTGACGAGATTTCTTTTAACACCCAAAAGTCTACTGCTCAAGTTGATAGAGCATTTGGTGGTGACGGAACTCCAAAACCGGCGTTTTATTCGCACGTTAATGATTATCGGGCATTTTTTTACAATTGGCTTTTAGATATATCCAACCCGCTATTTAGAAATCTTTTTATCGGAATAACCGGCATAAGTGCTGTTTCTTACGGAGGAAAAGTTTTGGGCGAAGGAGTAAAAGAGGTTCAGGTTAAAAAGATGAACGCCGAAACCGAGCTTGAATTACAGCAGAATCTTGTTGCAACAGAATTGAGGAACTTTAAAGCGAAAAAAGACGCAGCGATTGAACCGCTTTGTGATGAATTTTACGTTCAGCTTCAAAGAGGAAAGCCGAAGCAGGAGCTCAAAACCATTGCGGAAAACATTTTGTTTGAAGTGAAAAACGGACCTCCGTTTGTTTATTCGTAAATAGTGAGAAGTGAGATGGAGACGGGTAAACGGTGAACTGTAAACGGTAAACGGCGGCAACAAGCCCAAAAGCGTCAAAGTAGGGTGCGGATTTAACCGCACCGACAACAAAAAATAAAGCAGTAGAAGTAGGGTGCGCCTTTATGCGCACCGACAATAAGGAAAAAATGATCAGAATAACAAGCATAAATCAAAATTATACTTCCAATTCAAATTCGCCTACCACAGTTGTATTTCCTGTGCAAGAAAGAAATTACTGCGTTTTTAATCAGGATAGGGTAAATTATTTTGTTTCCCAAAAAGAACAAGCGCTACCTTATTTGAAAAGTATTTTACAAACTTCTCAAGATGAAGCACAGATTGTTGAATCGCTTTATATTATCGACAGAATGATTGACAACGGAACAAAAGGTATTGCCTCAATGTATCCTACTTTTGCGAGATTTAACGATACAAAATCGCCGAACATTCAGGTTTATCTGGCGGGGATTTATCGTAAAACTCAAGTTCCTGATGCATTTGGCCCTTTAGTTAAAATGCTTATCCAAAATTCACTCAATAATTCTAACGACAAAAAGCCGTTTGACCCTAACGAAGAAATCGGCGGTGCAATTTTGGAATATATTAGAAATTATTCTAATAACCCCAAGCCGATTAATTATATGGCTTAAGTTTATTTGGAAGAGACTTTACTAAATGAAGTTGTATCTATTTTATTATTGTATTTAGGTCCTAAGCTTGACCATTCGTAATAAACTCTATCGTGTTGGGGTTTAGTCTTCTTTTTGTCCATGTAGTTTTCTTTAAACCATCCCGCAAGCGGTGTTGATAATAAAGGTGCAAGAGTCCGTTTTGTTAAGGCAGTTGTAGCGATAGCGGCAACGAGGATACCAAAACCTGTTTCGAATGCCTTAAACTTTGTACTACCTTTGCCTATTCTGCCTATAATTTGCTCACCAATACTCTCCTCAAGACTCTTAAGCTGATTCTTGTTGAATTTGCTTAAATCCACGCCAAATTGAGTTTTGACATTTTCTGCCTGTTCTTTCAAAACTCTTTTGGTTACTTCAAGTATATTGTCTGACGCCAAAGGACTTTTCGAATTAACATAATCTTCAGCACCTGTTGCTTTATTTTTTAAGATGCCTGTATATTTGCTTAACAATTTTGGGGTTAACTTGGCGTCGATTACTTTTCCTATCAGGAATTGACCACCTACCATGATAATTCCGTTCATCAGGTCTAATGCAGCAACAAATTTTCTTTTTTCTTCGGGAATTTTCTTATTATTTAAACTTTGATAAGTATAAAATATACATCCTATAACATCTTTAGTTATAATAGATGTAACAAACATTTTAGCCCCAAATTTTGCAGGCTCCTTAAACCCTTCTTCTAAATTTCTAGTCATCCATTTCCATTTTGTCGTATATTCAAAAACCTTACCGACTTGCTTGTTAATGGTATGTCCGATTTTATTTATAGGGGAAATTTGCATTATTTATTCCCTCCTTTTTTAATTTCAGACTGTTGAGTTTTGGATTTATCATTCGGAATATCATCTTTTACTAAACTAGGGAAAAATCTTTCGATTATTCTCGGATATGCCCAGTTTAGTGCGGTACAGGTAATTGCCGTTGTGAATAAGTTAAACCCGATACCTGCAAAAAGTTTGAACCCTTTGAAGTAAGATTCGGTTTTTGCAATTCTATTGTGCATTATATTTTTGGCAAAATCTTGGATTGTGGAGTTGGCATTAAATTTCTTCATTCCTGACTCTTGAAAATATTCCTTCATTTCGTTAAGGACTGTAACCATGCTACTATCCATCAGCTCTTGTAATTTTGCTCCATGGTAATCAAATCTTTCGAAAAACTGCCCTAAAGTATGTGCTTCGGTTTTAGCCACATTTTCACCAACGACCGTTTGAACAACTCTGGTAGCGGTCTTGCTTATTTCTTCAGCAAGTTCTGCAGCACCTCTTGGTTGAAGTGCACCAGATTTATGAGCATGTTCAATTACATCTACTGCTTTAGCATTTTGACGAGCTCTTGATATAAATTCATGTAAATCAGATTCGCTAAAATCTTTTTTTGTAACTATCCCTAATTGTCTTAAGAAATCTATAGTTTTAACACTTCCAAGCTTTTTGTTAATCGTATGCGGTTTAATTCCACCATCACTAAAGAATTCAAATTTGAATTCATCTCTCATAAAATCACTGAATTTAACATTATATAAATTATGTTTTTGAAGATACCTGTCTAATTCCGCCTGTGTACCCAAATTCGAAATATTTCTACCCAACTCAACATGTTTACCATTTTTAAGAACCGAAATAGCACTTGTGCTTTCATCTATTTTAATATTATTAGGATGTTCACTTATCAAGCTTGTGAATAAATTTGTTCTTTCTGTTTGTTTTGCTTCTATAAAGTCCTTTAAATTATATTGTTTCCCGTACATCATTCCCTTATGTTTCTTATACAGAGATTTTAAATAACTGGAATTAGGCTTCATTCGAAGGTCGATAGATTCATGATACCCCACAGAGCCCATTTTATTCATATAAGAATTAATCGCCGTAGTTATCGGATAGCCTCCGAGTATAGCGATTATGGCAGAAATAGGTTGACGTGCAGCTGTATATTTTTTTGTTTTTTCGTCTTGTTTTGAAATCGGGTTCCAAGCGATAAAAGCGGGAGCCAGTGTTGTTGTAAACGCCATATTTATTACTTGGTTTTGTAATTCTCCGTCATGCTTGGCTAATAGAGCAGAAATTCGACTAATAATAGGCATACTTTTATTTATGGTTGTTTCAACGCCCGGGGCTATTTCTTTAGCAATTTTATTGATTGTTTCAGAACTAATAGCACTACTCGTAAAACTTTGTTTTGACGCAAAATTCAAATTTTTTGGACTATAATTTTTTATGGATTCAATTCGACTCATAAATACACTACCCATTTGATAAATTTAACTATTCACTAAAATGCAAACACACCTATATCTATCATAAAACAACTGAAAATAAAAATTTACATTTTTTGTTGTTTTTATGGTATTTTTTAAGAAACTGTTACAATTTGAAATCAAAAAGCTTCCTCATATCTTGAGTTGCAATCACATATGCTTATGATACAATAATATTATAGAAATTGGGGGTATTAAAATTGAGTCAGCAAAATATATTCAGTGATGGTAAAATTGTTCCGATAAATATCAGGGAAGAAATGAAACGTTCTTACATCGATTACGCAATGAGCGTTATTGTAGGTCGTGCGCTTCCTGATGTTAGAGACGGCTTAAAGCCTGTTCACAGAAGAATTCTATTCGCTATGAATGAGCTTGGGATGACTCCTGACAAACCGTTTAAGAAATCAGCCCGTATAGTCGGGGAAGTTCTTGGTAAGTACCATCCTCACGGCGATACAGCGGTTTACGAATCCCTTGTCCGCATGGCTCAAGATTTTTCAACAAGATATCAAACAATCGACGGGCATGGGAACTTCGGGTCTGTTGACGGTGATTCCGCAGCCGCAATGCGTTATACTGAAGCAAGAATGCACAAAATTACGACTTCCATGCTTGCCGATATCGATTGCGAGACAGTAAAATTCACTCCAAACTTTGACGGTTCGCTTGAAGAACCTTCCGTTTTACCGGTAAGACTTCCTATGCTTTTATTGAACGGCGTTTCAGGGATTGCCGTCGGGATGGCAACGAATATTCCTCCGCACAATTTATGCGAAGTCGTTGACGGTACAATCGCTATGATTGATAACCCCGACATTACGCTTGAAGGATTAATGGAACATATAAAAGGACCTGATTTTCCAACTGCAGCGAGAATTATTGGACTTGCTGAAATTAAACAAGCCTACGCAACTGGTCGTGGTTCAATAAAAATGTCTGCGGTTGCAAGCTTTGAAGAACTTGCAGGCGGGGCAGGACGTATGACCAGAACGGCGATAATCATTACAGAATTACCTTATCAGGTCAACAAAGCCATGCTTATTGAAAAAATAGCCGATTTGGTAAAAGACCAAAAATTAGTCGGGATTTCTGATTTGAGAGACGAATCCGACCGTGACGGTATGCGCGTGGTTATTGAATTGAAACGTGATGCGAAACCAGAGGTCGTTAAAAATAATTTGTTTAAACAAACTCAACTTGCAACTTCATTCGGGGTCAATATGATTGCGCTTGTCGGCTTACAGCCACGTTTGATGAATTTATACGAAGTTTTGAGCGAATTTGTTGAACATAGAGTCGAAATAATCACAAGAAGAACAATTTACTTCCTTAAAAAAGCAAAAATGCGTGCCCATATTTTATCGGGTTTACTCATTGCGCTTGGGTCTTTGGATGCAGTTATTGAATTAATTAAAAAATCAAAAACCACAGAAGAGGCTCGTTTGGGCTTGATGTCAAAATTCGGGCTTGATATCGACCAAGCCAATGCAATTCTTGAAATGCAATTGAGACGTTTGACAGGACTTGAACAGGATAAAATCAAAGCTGAATACGAAGAATTATTGAACAAAATTAAGGAATATGAAAGTATTTTGGCGGACAGACAGAAAGTTTTAACTATTATCAAAGAAGAAATGCTTGCGGATAAAGAAAAATACGGAGACGAAAGAAGAACACAAATTCTTCCTGATCAGGGCGAAATGAGCATTGAAGACTTGACGCCGAATACTCCTATGGCTGTGTTTATAACTCACCAAGGGTACTTAAAACGAATTTCTCTTGACACTTTTGAACGCCAAAATAGGGCTACAAGAGGTAAGTCAGGAATTAAGACCAGAGAAGACGATGATATTCAACACTTCTTCACTGCAATGATGCATGATAAGGTGTTGTTCTTTAGTTCAAAAGGTACTGTTTACAGCTTAAACGTTTATGACTTCCCTGAGGGGCAAAGACAGGCAAAAGGTTTACCGATTGTGAACGTTCTTCCTATTGAGCAGGATGAAAAAATTACGGCAGTTGTTCCTGTGAGCAGTTTTTCTGCCGACATGAATTTGATTATGCTTACAAAAGGCGGCTATATTAAAAGAATAGGGCTTGATAACTTCTCTAATATAAGAAGAAACGGAATTATCGCGATTGGATTAGAAGACGGTGATGGACTTAACTGGGTTAAGCTGGCTAACACTAAGGACGAAATTATTATCGGAACAAGCTGCGGTATGGCGATTAGATTCGGCGTTTCGGACTTGCGACCTTTGGGCAGAAGTGCAAGAGGTGTTAACTCAATGAAATTGCGTTCAGGCGATATGATTATCGGCTGCGATATTGTACCTAGAGATTACGATGCGGATTTACTCGTGGTAACTTCTGACGGGTTCGGCAAACGTTCTAAATTATCAGAATTCAGGGCACAAAACCGTGGCGGAATAGGTTTGATTGCAACTAAGTTTAAATCTTCTGCTTCAAGGTTGGTTGCGTTGACTATTGTTGAAGAAAAAGACGAAATTATGTTGGTGACGGCAAACGGTATTGTTACGAGAATAAAAGCGGGCGATATTTCCAGACAAGGCAGACCTGCAACAGGTGTTAAGGCACAAAATCTCGTCGGAAACGATTTGGTAATGTCTGTAAACAAAATTATCAACCCTGATGACGAACCTGAATTAGATATCAAAAGATTAGCAGATAATTCAGAGTCTGAAGTCGTTACAGAGCAAACAAGCTTGCTAGACGACAACAACGAATAAAATTTTAAAACTTTTATGTAGCGGGAAAGTCTGTTCCCGCTTTTTTTTATGCTATAAACTTGCGTTCAAAATACAAGATATACGTCATGCTGAACTCGTACTATGGAAAATCGAAAGCCTATGCGACCGTGTTTTGATACCGAGTTGCAATCAAAGCATAACCGATTGGCTGTTGTTGGGTTGGCAAACCTATTTTAAACCCTTTACAAGCTTATCGAGCACAAATAATTCTTGCGACATGAACTCCTGATGCGGAGGCTTGGATTAAACCTCTTGTTACGCCTGCACCGTCTCCGATTGTGAAAAGATTTTTAACCCCTTCTGTTTCCAGTTCATCCGTTAATTTAACTCTTGCAGAATAAAATTTAACCTCTACACCATAAAGCAAAGTGTAGCGAGAAGCTGTCCCCGGTGCGAGTTTATCCAAGGCATAAAGCATTTCGATAATGCTCAACAATTGTCTGTAAGGTAAGACCAAGCTCAAATCTCCCGGTGTTGCAGAAGTTAATGTTGGAGTTATTGTGCTTGAATTAATTCTATCAACCGTAGAGCGGCGTCCGTCAAGCAAATCACCGAATCTTTGAACCAAAACTCCGCCCGCAAGCATATTTGCCAATCTTGCAACATGCTGACCGTAAGCGATAGGCTCTTTAAACGGCTCAGTAAATTTTTCTGAAACAAGGAGTGCAAAGTTAGTGTTTGCAGTTTGTCTTGTGGCGTAACTGTGTCCGTTTACCGTTAAAATACCGTTATAATTTTCGCTTACAACTTCACCGTAAGGATTCATACAAAAAGTTCTCACTTCATCTCCGAAAGTCGGCGAATTATAAATCAATTTTGATTCGTAGAGTTTTTCTGTTATCGGCTCAAACACAGGTGCAGGAAGTTCAACCCGAACCCCTATATCCACCGCATTGTTGACCATCCCTATTTTATTTTCTGCAAACTCGGAAGTAAGCCAGTCTGCACCTTCTCTGCCGGGTGCGATAATTATGTATTCTGCGGTTATTTTTTGTCCGCTTTTTGTGGTAAATCCTTTTGCCTGCTCATTCTCAACGATTAATTTATCTACTGCATCATCGTATAATATTGTAATTTTTTCACTTAAAAAATCCTGCATGTTTTTCAGAACATTAAGACTTCTTTCAGTTCCCATGTGCCTTACAGGAGAATGAACCAGCTTTAATTCAGCCAAAGTAGCCTTATGAGCTAATTTAGCATAATCTTCTTTATCCTTTCCGTAAACAATGTCGGTTGCCCCAAAATCCAAATAAATTTTGTCAGTATAATCGATTAATTTTTCAACATCTTTTCTTGGCATGTAATCAAGTAAATTCCCGCCTACATCAGGTGTTAGGGTTAATTTGCCGTCAGAAAAGGCTCCTGCACCGCCCCATCCGCATAAAAGCCCGCATTTTTTACAACCCGGACAAGATTTGTATCCTTCTCTCAAAAAGCATTTTCTTTTTTCTATTTTTTTACCTTTTTCAACTAAAACGACTTTCCAATCAGGTTTTAATTTCATTATCTCCAATGCGGTAAAAATCCCGGCAGGACCTGCACCTATTATCGCAACATTATACATTCAATTCTCCAATGACCTCAACAAGTCTATTGTAAATCAAAATAAAGCAAAATCAAACGCTTTATTAATATTTTTTACGGATTTGAACCTCAATCGAAAGAATGATGAGTAATGTTGGCGATTTCGAATTTAAATTCTTTTCCATTAACAAGTTTAGGCTTTTCCCTTAAATTAATGTGTAGACCGATGTCTTTACCTTTATATTTTAAACCATTTCCATTAGCAATAAATTGTTTTATATGATTGTAATAAGCAGCTTTAGCAGCTTTTTCATTCATTTCGGGGTTTCTTCTTGCACGGCCTATTTGTTTTCCCAGTTCGCTTAATATTATTGCATGGGGACCTGTAAATAAATAAGAAATAGATTGGAAAATAACTCTTTTTATTCCACTATCGTTGTTGAACTGAAAATCATTATTTAAAAAAAACTGACTGACTTCATTTGCATTTGTATCCTTTTTTGAAGGCTTAGTCGCCATATTTATAAAAATCCTGATAACTTTACGAATGTGTCGACTGTCTGTAATTGGTTCAGCCTTTATAATTTTTTCACCATTTACAATTTGCTCCTCAAGGATACAAACCTTAATCGGTATAACGCTCGTAAAATTAGGGTCTTTACGAGCATTGTAATTTTGTTGGTTTATATTTGTATTACTCAAAGGATTTATATTCATAACAATTCTCCTAATTATTTAAAAGGCGATGAAAAACAATATTGCCCCCCATGTCCCAAAGTGGCAACAATTTTTAACAAAAAAAAGTTTGCTCGGATGGAGCAAACATTAAATAAACACGAGGATATTAAGAGAGAGAGAGTATAAACTGTTTTAAAAATCGTTCGTTTTAAAATATTGAACGTATTTTCTTGTTTGATTTGTATCTTTATTTTTTTTACAACCCTAAAGTTATAAACCCTTTTTTAAATTCCCTTACCCTTATATAAAGTTTTTTTGTAGGAGAAAATTGCTCAAATATTTCATGTTTGTTAAGTAATTGTAATGGAAATGAGTTAAATATGCTCAAAATGCACTGATATCCCAAGAGAAAGCTTTTTTTAGTTTTTCAAATTTTAGTAAAAATTATATGCAACTGTTGAATAGATTAACTGTTTTTTAAGGTTTAATATGGAGTGAAATACTATTTCAAGCATGTATCGGAGTAACAATGCAAAGGGTTTTTATATTAATTTTAATTTGTCTGTTTTTTATACAAAGTCCTGCAGAAGCCTTTTTTCTTCAAAAAAAAGATTATAAACAAAATTTTTTGCAAGAAGCACTAAACGCTGAAAAAAGGAACAATCATGATTCGGCTTTTCATTTATATGAAAAAGCTATGTATTATTATGGTAAAGATAAAAATGTAGTCGAAGCTTATGCAAAATTTTGTGAACGTCAACAGTATTTTGATAAGGCAGAAAAATTATATGACAAATTATATATTCTAACCAAAAATAAACAGTATTTATTTAGAAAAGATTTGAGTTCAATAAAAAATGGAAAATTATCTAATGAAAAATTGTACAATTTAACCGAAAATAAACGATTTAATCAAATCCAACTTAATCAATTAAATACGGCGTTGATTTATCATTATTCGTACAAAGAGGATTGGGGAAATGTAAAAAAAACCTGTGACAAAATTTCCAAAGTATCGATAGGTAAAGACACAATTAAAACCTGTATTGTTGCGAGCGAAAAAACAGGCGGGGGGAAAAATGCCATTGGATATTATATTAGATTTTCAGATCTTTACCCGAAAGACTCTGAGTCTGTCAATAAAATTTTATCCCTAGGCGAAAAATATAATGATTATTCTCTGCAAGAAAAATATATAAAAAAATTATCGGCTCAAAACCCAAAAAATATGGGAATATTATATCGCTTGGCTGGGCTTCATGAAAAATACGGGCATTATGATAAGGCCCTTTCAGTCTATAATCGCCTAATCGGGTTGGGGGATACAAGTGAGCATGTCAAAAAGAGTAAGGCTTATGATATATCTGTTTTACATGGTAAAACGCAGGGACCTGCACAAGAAACTGTCAAATATGTTCCAAAGCCGCTTAGTGGATTTAAATTACAGGAAAAGCTTTTTTACGAAGCTCTTGAGGCTAAAAATTATCCAAAAGCTCAACCTTATTTAAATAAAATGCTTAAAAGTCAACCTCAAAATATAAAACTTTTAAGACATCAAGTTGACATTTTTTTTGCTCAAAACAATTACAAAAATGCGATAACTTTTCTTGAGAAGACCCAAAAAATAAATCCGCTTTCGCAAGAAGATGATAAGTTTCTTGCATTTTTATACTCAAAAACAGAAAATTACGCCAAGGCATCGGAAATTATCGACAATCTAATCCAAAAAAGCCCAAAAGATAAGGATTTATTGAAGCCTGCACTTGAATATTCCATGGCTCAAAAAAATTGGGATAAGGCAATTGTTTATACGGATAAATTGCTTGAATTTGAACCGAATTCGGAAGAATTGTTGAAAAAGAAGGGCGATTTATATTCTATTAACAAGGATTTTTCAAACGCTATAAAGTCTTATGAAAGTCTGATTGCGAATTATCCGGAACCTGAATATTATTTTACACTTTCGAATTTTTATATGGCAAATCAGGATTTTATTAACGCCGAAAGAATAATTAAGCCCCTTTATGAAGCAACTCCTAATGTTTTGGAGGTTGTAGAGGCTTATTTGAATTCTCTTTTGGCACAACAAAAAATCAGGCAGGCGTATTGGGTGATTAAAAATAATCATCTGGAAAATACAAAAGCAGGTTATATGGTTATGGGCGATATTGCTATGACCGACAAAGATTATTACACTGCGGCGAGTAATTACAGAAACGCCGTTAGTTTAGACCCTCAAGATTTGGTTATGCAGAATAAACTCGCAGAATCTTACAGAATGTTGGGCTATATAAATACTCCGACAAAGATTTATAACAATATTTTGGTAAACGACCCTGAAAATTTGCAAGCTAAAGTCGGATTAGGATATTTGGAAATAGATAAAAAGAATTTTGATAAATCGAGAGAAATTTTTGGTTCTGTGTTAAAAGAAAACCCTAATTACAAGCCTGCACAAATGGCGGTTGTTCATTCTTTTATCGCGAATGATGAAAAGATGACTGCCTTGAATGTTATCGACAAAATAGAGCCTGATGACGAAACTAAATTGATAAAAGCTCAGGCTTATTATGATATGCACATGTGGTCAGATTCCAAAAAAGCCCTAAACGGTGTGGCTACAAAAGATGCCGAAGCTTTAAAATATAAAATCAGGCGAGATGAAGCGATTACAATAACTCCTACTTATTCATTTTTCTTTCAACAGTTGGCTGATGAGTTCAAGTTGGATTATCACAAATTCGGAATAAATGTTGCAAAAAATATTGAGGATAATAGAAATGTGTTTATGGAATACAATGTCATAGTTTACAGTTCCGGAGGTGTACGGCAGTTAAACAACGTCATGAACGAATTTAAAGGTGGCGTACAGTCACGTCCGAACAAAAAATGGGAGTATCGTGCGGACTTGGGTGTTAGGGCGTTTGAATTCGGCGACGGTGCAATGCTTGTTACAGATAGTTGGATAAAGCATTATTTTAGCGATAAATTGAATTTAAAACTCGGGGTAAAAAGAATAAATCTTGAACAATCTTATCTTTCTGCCGTAGGCGGACCGGTTAATGGAGTTTTTACGGGGCGTGCCGCGGATAACAAATTTTATGTTGATATTCAAAGAAAATTACCACATCAGTTTTATGCGTACGCAGTCGGAGCTTATGGTGTGGTTACTGCACAAAATTTGAATACAAACCAATACTTTGAAGGTTTAGTCGGCGCAGGAAGGCTTTTATATAATAACCCCCGAAACAAATGGATAAATACTTTTTCTGCTGACGTTATTTCTTATAACGCAGCTTATCAGTATAATCTGCTAAAAATTTACAGCAATACCGGACAATTGTTTGGCGGTTATTTCAGCCCAAGTTATTTCAATGCGACCACTCTTAATTTAAAGGCTGAAGGAAATATTAAACAATGGCGCCTGAAATATGGAGTAAAGGGTTTTGGTGGTATTCAAAATGCGATAAGCCCTGACCAGACAACGCCTACTTGGGGGTTTTCCCCATACGTCAGCTATGACCTTAATGATAATGTATCTATTAATGCGTTGTATAGTCATTTTACTTATGCCGATTTGGTTCGTGACCAGTTTATGATTAATGCAGTTATAAGGGGGTTCAAAAAACATGCTAAAAACTAAGCTTTTAATTCTTTCTATTATCCTAATTTTACTTTTTTTATTCGCTTTCAAAGTTGATGGCAATGAAGAAAACGGAGTTTGCCTGAAAGACAGTTATGACTTTTATAAGCAAAATTTCATGTCAGAAGATGGAAGAATAATGGATAGAGATAAAAATAATATTACCACTTCTGAGGGGCAATCATATATGATGCTTCGGGCGTTGATTATGGATGACAGACCAACTTTTGATTTAGTTTATCAATGGACAAAAAATAATTTACAACGACATGATAGATTATTTGCGTGGCTTTGGGGAAAAAATAAAGGCGGGGAATACAAAATTTTGGATGATAATTCCGCTTCCGATGCCGATGTAGATATTGCTTTTGCTTTGATTTTGGCTCATAAACAGTGGCATAATTACAAATATTTTGAAGATGCAGTATGTATAATTAATTCGATTTGGACTAATGAAGTAAAACAAATTGACAATCATCTGGTATTAATGCCTGGTGTTAAGCAGGTTTCTGCTGAAAAAATTGAAATTAACCCTTCTTATTTTTCTCCTTATGCTTTTAGATTATTTCAAAAATATGATGAACTCCATGATTGGAACTTGTTGGTTGAGTCATCTTATTTTTATTTAAACGAAGCTATGGCAAAAACAAAAACTCATCTTCCGCCAAATTGGTTTTTAATCGAAAACAAACAAATTGTACTTGAAAATTCCGAGCGTAGCGATTTTTCTTATGACGCGATAAGGGTGTTTGCAAGGGTGTATCTTGATTTTATTAAAACACATGATAGTAGGGCATTACCCGTACTTAAAAAATCACAGATTTTTGTGGAGCAATGGGAAAAATCGAAAACTTTTTATGTTAATTATCAGGCTAACGGAAATTTAAGGGATAAACATTTGCCGATAGGTTCAATGTCTGTTTTAATTGCGGTAATTGCTACTTATGACCACAAAATCGCGAATGAAATCTATAAAAGCGAAATCGAACCCCATTTTCAAGATGAGACGTATTGGGCTAGTAAAAATGATTATTATGGTAAAAACTTAGCTTGGTTTTCGTATTACTTTTACAGCAAAAATTTGAATGGATGTAACAAACGTGACAACACAAAATAAACGATATTTTTCAGCATTTATATTTATCTTTTTTTCGACGGTTTTTTTACTTGGGATAACCTATGTTATGTGGCGTTGGATGTACACTTTGAATGTTTTGACTTCCCCTTTTACAACATTTTGGTCATATTCTCTTTGTATTGCAGAAATTCTTACGCTGATTGTTTTTACAAATTTCGGACTAATTTTACTCAAAGCGAGTCACTTAAAAAAAATTAAACCCGACAATACGCTTCAACAGGACTATTACAAAGATGTCTTTCATAACGATGAGCTTGTAACGTTTAAGAATTACTGTCCGAGCGTGGATATTTTTATTTGTACTTTGAATGAGAGTGCGGATATGCTTTCTATAACAATTTCTGCGTGTAAGAATATTGATTACCCAAACTATAAAGTTTATGTGCTTGACGACGGGAAAAGGGAAGATATTAAAGAATTAACCTCCTTATTCGGCTGTAATTATATTACCAGAGATACAAATAAAGGTTTTAAATCGGGAAATATTAACAATGCACTTTCTCAAACAGATTCTGAAATTGTTGTAATATTTGATGCCGACCATGCTCCGGCGTCAACTTTTTTGCGAGAAACGGTTTATAATTTTGTGGATGAAAAAGTGGCACTTGTCCAGACCCCGCAACATTTTTGTAATCCCGATGCATTTCAGAAAAATTTGAATTTAAGCGAATTTTTAGCCAATGAGCAAGATATGTTTTATCGGATAATAGAACCGAGTTTGAGCGAATTCGATTCTGTTTTTTGCGGCGGAACAAATATTTTAATAAAAAGAAAATATCTCGAAGAAGTGGGAAATTTCCCTGAAGATACCATAGCTGAAGATTCCAAACTCGGTTTGGAGTTTCATAGTTATGGCTATAAGGTTGTATATTATAACCGCCCTATCGCAATCGGACTTGCTGCAGCAAGTTTTGAAGAATACATAAAACAGCGTTGCAGATGGGCAAAAGGGAATGTTCAAATTGTTACAAACCCTAAAAATTGGAAATATTACCTTAAGCTTACTCCGATTCAGGCATTCTTCTATCTGTCCGGCGTTTTGTATTTTTTTACGCCCATTTCAAGAGTTATTTTTCTTGTGGCTCCCGTATTATTCCTGTTTTTTGATATATCTCCGGTATTAGTTCTTTTTTACCAGATTTTTGCATTTCAAATTTGTTATTTTACCCTGAAATTTGCTTTTATATATGCGGCAAAAATAAAAATCAGTAATATAGTTTTTGCAGATGTTTATGACCTTGTAACCTCCATATTTACTATAGGAAGTATCTTGCAGGCACTTTTTTTGCCTGGGAAGTTGTCAAGAATAAAATTTAATGTAACCGTCAAAGGATTTACAATGACCAGAACAAATTACAAATATAAAATGCCTTTGATTATCATGTTGGCAATTCTTATTTCTGCTGAACTACAAGGCTTTTATGACATTTTTTATTCAGACGTGTATAGCGTGCTTGCAATTGTTGCAAATCTGTTTTGGAATACCATAAATATTGTTGTATTATACTATGGGCTGAAAGTTGTAACTGAAAAACCAGAAAAACGTTTTTATCAAAGAATTAAGATTGACGATAGATTGATACTGCAAGATAACAATTATCATAAATATGAAACTCATGTCAGTAATATTTCTCGCTCCGGTTTGAATATTCAAGCTTCTGAAGAGCTGGGAGACTCTTTAAATCAAGAATTTAGTGTTGACATAGAGGGGGTAAATAATAAAGTAAAGCTGTTTGATTGTGCTAAGAAAAATGGTCAATTTTTTTGTGGATCAATATTCAAGACGCCGATAGCATTGTATGAGCTTACAAAAAAATACGTTCAGCGGATAGATAAATATGTCAAATTTACTTATAAAAGCCCTGACAAATGGGATGATTATTACGACGAAGATGAACATGGGGAACAGTAAACGACGCTAATATCGAGTTGCAAAGCAAGTAACAACTCAGGTATAACCCAATTTACGTCATTGCGAGGCGAAGATTTTTTAGTCAGAAAACCATTGAGGGAGCGAAGCAATCTCCTTGTATTATTGCAAGGAGATTGCTTCGGTGGACGCTTTTTGTCGCATTCGGCACTTGACCTCTACAGCAATGACGCAAAAACACTGCACAAGTGTAGATTTTTTCTAAGTCTTTTCTCTGTTTAAACCAATCCCTCGCGTACAGCCTTAACCGCTGCCTGAACCCTGTCGTTTACGCACATTTTTTGCAAAATTGAACAAACATGTGCCTTTGCGGTGTGAACGCTTACTATTAATTCTTTGGCGATTTCGGTATTGCTTTTCCCCATAACCAAATGCTTCAAGACTTCGCATTCTCTTTCAGTTAATGGCACTCTACCTATTGCGCCTGATTTAGATGGAAGTAAATTTGTGTTTTCAGGCTTAGGGAAAGCATTAAGGGCTATCTGTGCCACTTGCGGATCGATCCAGCAAACCCCGTTTGCAACATCTCTGACTACATCCGCCAGTTTTACAGGATCAATATCTTTAAGACAATAGCCATTTGCTCCCGAGGCTAGAGCAGCAATAACTTCTTCCTCTCTGTCATGCGATGTAAGTGCAATAATTTTTGTCTCCGGCATTATTTCTTTTACTTTAATCGAGGCTTCTATGCCGTTCATATCAGGTAGCCCCAAATCCATTAAAACGACGTCCGGCCTATATTTTGTTACCATCTCTAACCCCGTAAGAGCATTATCGCATTCGGCAATAACCGTTATATCTTTGTTAGAATTCAATGCGCATCTCAAACCAACCCTTGTTAACTTAAAATCTTCAATGATTAAAACCTTTAATGGTACAGTTTCTGCATCATCACCATAGGTACTTTTTTGTTTATTTTTTGATAGGATAGTTTTAATTTCGCTCATGTTCTTCTCCTGACAGTTTGTATGTTCTGGTTCTTTCATAAATCAATTTATAAGTCCCATATTTTGATTTAATAATATATTGGGTGTGTTGTATATTACCCAATCAGGCGTCAAACATAGACTAAATCAAATTACCCAACTGGGTATATATTCAAATATTTATTAAGTATATATTTATTTCAATCCCTTTGTAGCATAGTGATTGAGGCACTTTTTAGAATTTGTGCATCATTAAGTTTTATAACGAAAAAGTGGTCGATTACTGATTAAATCGAAACCACTTCATGCTAAATTGTGTTTATTATTCTAATTTTTATTTGAACCAGAGAGAAAAATCTGTTTCATTAAATCACAGTAAATGTTCACATCATTTTTTATAGAATCAATTCCTGCAACTAATTCTCTTATTTCAAGGACTATTTTTTCATCATCTAAATTGTTTAACATTACACACATCCTTTTTGGGTTATAAGGTAAATAGGTGAAAAGTTTTGCGACTCTTGCTTATTTCCCCATTTTTCCCTTTTACTTCTCATTATTGTCGGCAATCTTGACAAATAACTTTATAAAAAACCGTTTTTTCGTTACAAAAATTTAATATTTTGCGTAATGTTTTTTTGTTATCATATAGAATATATAAATTTGAGGAGATTAAACAATGACAACACAAATGATAGAAGCAAAAAATGGCAGAATAACCCCTGAAATGTTTGCGGTAGCAGAAAAAGAAGGGCTTTCGCAACAAGAGATTATAGAAAAAGTGGCATCAGGCAGGGTTGTTATTTTGAAAAATAATAGAAGAGAAAACGTTGTGCCTACCGCAGTCGGCGAGGGTACAACCGTTAAAATTAACGCAAATATCGGAACTTCCTTGGAAAAATCAACTATCGAAGAAGAATTAGACAAGGTAAAAGTTATCGAAGCGACGGGGGCGGATGTTTTGATGGACTTATCAACCGGAGATAAAATTGATGAGACAAGAAAACAAATTATAGCTGCAACAAACCTCCCGATAGGGACTGTTCCTATGTATCAGGCTGCAAAAGAGGCAATCGATACAAATAAAGATTTGGCAACACTTTCTAAAGACAAGTTATTTTCGGATATCGAAAAACAATGTAAAGACGGGATTGATTTTATAACAGTTCACTGTGGCGTGACAAAGTTTGTAGTCGACCAACTCACCAAGCAAGGCAGAGTTACAAATATTGTCTCCAGAGGCGGTTCAATGCTCGCTTGTTGGATTAAGGCAACAGGCATGGAAAATCCTTTGTATGAATATTATGATGAGTTATTAGATTTGGCTAGAGAATATGATTGCACATTGTCTTTGGGTGACGGGTTAAGACCCGGTTGTACCGCGGATGCGGGCGACAGGGCACAGGTCGCAGAAACAATGATTTTGGGTGAATTGGTAAAACGAGCTCGTGCGGTTGGGGTTCAAACAATGGTTGAAGGACCGGGGCATGTTCCTTTGAATAAAATTCCTTCAATGATTGAAACAATAAAAGTTTTGACCGATTATGCGCCTTTGTACGTTTTAGGACCTTTGGTAACGGATATTGCACCGGGTTACGATCATATAACCTCCGCAATAGGCGGGACTTTGGCGGCTTACCATGGGGCAGATTTCTTGTGTTATGTTACACCTGCGGAGCATCTTGGATTACCTGATGTTAAACAGGTTAGAGAAGGGATTATTGCAAGTAAAATCGCAGCACATGCAGCTGATTTGGCTAGAGGGAATAAAAAAGCGATTGAGCAGAATTTGAAAATGTCGATTGCCAGAAAAGATTTGGACTGGGAAGGGCAAAGAAAATATGCAATCGATAAATGTGTATTTGACAAAATTGACAACGGTAAGCCATGTACAATGTGCGGTCAGTATTGCAGCATGAAGATTTTTAAAGAATATTTCTAAGGATTAATCCAAGGGCAAAATAAATATTGCGTTTTGTAAATAATGAAATTTTTAGTAGCAACTTTTTTCTTCACGATTTTTAAAATTAGTGTAATAAAGTGAAAAGGTTAAAAGATTATGAAAGTGTCAAATTCTTCTAGGATACAGTTTACTGGCTTTGAACGCTATATAGGTAATAGTACTGATATTGTAACAATTACGGCGGAAAAAATATTAGCGGGGGGAAAACAACCTATTGCAGTGGTTAAAAGGGGAGATTATTATGTTGCAACTGGCGAGGAGGCACAATTGCTTCTTGATGCAAAGTCGGTAGCTGACCGGTTAATAAAAATACCTAGTTCAGCAGAGGTGAGTTTGGGGTATCCAATAAATTTAAGTAATCAGTTATGTGGTTTAATTGGAGATTTTTTTATAAATAGATTAAACCTAACCGCCAAAAATTAAATAGGCGTTTATACTAAATTACTCTCACCTCTTTGTGCAGAAATCTGTAACCACGGACAAAGAATAATTTTATATTTGAAACAATCATAAATAATAAAAGATTGAGCGATTTGCCGTTAGTTTTGTAAATGTTTTTATACGCTTGAACCTGAGTCGGATAAAAAATCGGCTTTTTGCCTGTTTTGATATAACTTGTATCGTGCAAACGCCAGAAGGTTAATTCTTCATCAATATAATAAAAATTGTTTTTGAACGCAAGATGAATCCAAAGCCACCAGTCAAGCATCGAATCCGTTGGGGTATCAAAATTCTCATTTTTAATTGTATCTGTCTTAACCATAACACACGAAAAGGTTAAAATCATATTATTGATATAAAAATCGTAGAACATATTTCGTGGGAAGTTCATTGTGGATAATTTTTTTTGGATACTTTCATATCTTTTTTGTTGCCTGCATTTTTTTTCTGAAATAAATTTAACTTTGTTGAAAATAAGTTTAACTTCTGGATATTTGTTTATTACTTCAATTTTTTTTAGAAGGTTATCGGGTTCAAAATAGTCATCACTTTCAAGAAACGCAATCCATTCGCCTTTTGCGTGTTTAATTCCGAGCAAAAGCGTTTGTTTTAGCCCTTTGTTTTGCCCGCTTTTGTGTTGAAAAAGTTTAATTCTGCTATCTTTTTTACAATATGATTTAATTATGTCAAGCGAATTATCACAACTGCCGTCATCAACAATAATCAGTTCCCAATTTTGGTATGATTGAGAGATTACAGAATTAATTGCTTCTTCAATGAATTGGGCATAATTGTAACTTGCTGTGATTATTGATATTTTCATAAGATTATTTTACTACAAAAAGGTGAGTGGTGAGAAGTGAGAGGTGTTTTGGGTGAACGGGCGAAAAGTTTTTAGACAACAAGCCTAAGAACGTTAAAGTAGGTCTAGCTTTCTAGTCCGACCGACCTTCACCATTCCATTCCTCTATTTAATACAATTTGTAAATAAATTTGTATTTTTAATTTGATAGTAGTAGAATAAAATGAGACTTTAATAATCAAAATACGAGGAGAATTTTATATGAAATTACATATGCAGATACTTATTGCACTTGGGTTGGGATTAAAACGGAATTGGCATATATTTTTCGGGATTATCGCCGGAATTATTGTCGGGATTTTTCTCCATGGTCATAACAGTATTTTTGTTACTACAATTTTAACTTTTATTGGACAAGTGTTTATAAGACTTATTCAGATGGTGGTAATTCCGTTGATTATTTCTGCTATTATAATCGGGATTACAAGCATTGGCGATAACAAACAGTTGAGCAAATACGGTGCTAAAATGATTCTTTATTATGGAATCATAACCACCATTGCTGTTTCCTTGGGTGCTGTTCTGGCACTGACTGTAAAACCCGGGCTTGGTGCTGCACAATATATAAATATAGATGCTGCTACATCTATCCAACATCAGGTGGCTTCTACCATTAATCAACAAAAAGGGAATATACTTAATATCATTTTGAATTTTATACCCAAAAACCCTTTAGAATCACTTGCTAAGGGTGATATGATTTCTATTATAGTTTTTGCATTGGTTTTTGCGGTGGCACTTGCCAAAGTAGGTAAGATTAACCGCCCTGTCGTGTCATTTTTTGAATCAATTTTTGCTGCGACAATGAAAGTTACGGACTGGATAATGTATTTTGCTGCCCCAGGGGTCTTTGCCCTTACTGCTACTGCGGTTTCAAGTTTCGGGGTAGATATATTCCAAAGTATTTCAAAATATTTACTTGTTCTTGCATTAGGAATGGGAATTCAATTCTTTGTTATTTATCCTGCATTCTTGAAAGTTTTTTCAAAAGTTCCTGTTTTAATGCTTTATGCTGCGATTGCAGAGGCGATGATGGTTGCTTTTGGGACTGCAAGCTCTTCGGCTACTTTACCTTTGACAATTGCATGTTGCGAAAAAAGAGGGATTTCTCATAAGGTTGCGAGTTTTGTATTACCTTTGGGTGCGACTTTGAATATGGACGGAACAGCACTTGTGCAAACGGTTGCTGTAATTTTCCTTGCACAAGCTTACAGCGTCCATTTAACTCCATTTTTAATCGTACAAATATGCTTTTTGGCAATGATTGCATCAAGCACATGCGCAGGGATACCTGGAACCGGTCTTATAACAATCGCGCTTATTTTAAACGGTTTAGGCCTAAGCCCTGAACAGTTGGTAGCAGGATTTGCGTTCCTATTCACAGTGGAAAGACTTACGGATATGTTTAGAACCACGCTTAACGTCACGTCAGATGCTGTTGTGGCAGCCGCTATCGCCGATAATGAAAATGAAATTAATTATGACTTGCTAAACAATCCCGAGGCGTATAAAGAAATAATATAGGTAAGAAGTGAATAGAAAATTAAAATCAATTAAATCTTTAGGAAATACAAAAACCGATTATCCGACAGATTACAATCCTTCTGTTTTAGAGTGCTTTGAAAATGTTCATCCGGATAATGATTATGTAGTAACATTGTATGCCTATGAATTCAGCAGTCTGTGTCCGAAAACAGGGCAGCCTGATTTTGCAAAACTCTATATTAAATATATTCCAAATATTCAAATGGTTGAATCTAAAAGTTTAAAATTATATTTATTCAGCTTCAGAAACCATGGAGATTTCCATGAAGATTGTATAAATATGATTATGAAGGATTTAGTTAAATTAATGGAGCCAAAATATTTTGAAATCACAGGAATCTTTACTCCCAGAGGCGGTATTGCAATTACACCTTTTGCTAATTATTCAAATGGAGAAGAAAAATACAATCGGCTTAGAAACTCAAGACTTTTGGAAGCATTAAAAGAAAAAATTCCGCCATCTATTGATTAAAAAGTATAGTAAGTCAGGCATTGCCTGACTGTAAAGGGTTTAAATGACAAGTAAAGAAATCGGTGTAAAAGGCGAGCAATTGGCTCAAGAATACCTTTTAAAGCAGGGATATGAGATTATCGAAACGAACAAAAGGTTTTCGAGGTTTTGCGAAATAGATATAATTGCAAAAAATAAAGATACGCTTGTTTTCGTTGAGGTTAAGACCCGTTCGTCAAGCTTTTGTGACTCACCGCTTGAAGCGATTACCAAAACAAAATATGCAAACATCAAAACAGGACTTTTTATTTATTTGAAGGAAACAAAAATTAAATACAAAAACTTTCGAATAGACGCGATTTCAATAATTTTAAATCCTGAACTCAAAATTAATCATTTGAAAAATATTTAAAATATGTTATAATCAATGTATGAAAAGTAAAGATGAAATTATACAAGAATTAAAGCAATTGAAATCCGAGTTGAATTCAAAATTTGACGTTGAACAAATCGGGATTTTTGGGTCTTATGTTCATAATAAACAAAATTCAGATAGTGATTTGGATGTTTTAATTGAACTTAAAAAGAATTCTCGATTATCATTACTGGGATTATCTATTTTTGAAAATTGGTTGAGTGAATTTTTAGGAATCAAAGTTGACCTTGTTCTAAAATCCGACTTAAAGCCCAAAATAGGCAAGAGAATTTTAAACGAGGTCGTTTATTTATGAAAAAAACTCGGTTTGACGACGATTATCTTGACGATATATTAAAAGCAATTAGTGCAATTAATTCTTATACTAAAAATATAACTTATGATAAATTTATGCAATCAAATATGTGTATACATGCCGTTCTGTTAAATATAGCAATTATTGGAGAATCAGCAGGAAAAATATCGCAAGAAATCAGACAAAAATACCCTGAAATTCCTTTTTCGGCAATAATTTCAATGAGGAACAGAGGTTAGTACATGGTTATTACGAAGTTGATACATATAGAGTTTGGCTTGTTGTAAAAGATGATTTACCAAGACTTGAATATCAAATTAAAAAAATAATTGACGAATTATAATTAATTCTCATACAAATATTTAGCGGTGCAACCCCAACCTGAATAATCTCCTGTATCTGTTGAATTGCATGTCCTAAAGTTTCCAGTGTCTCCGTCAACTCCGGCTGGTTTAATAATTTCTTTTCCTACCGAGAACATGAAAACATCTTTGCCCCATCTATTTGGCTTTTTAAATCCGTTTATATCCACTCCAATCCACCCACATGCCCAGTTAGCGGCTAGGGAACAATCCTTCTTATGGTATCTGAAAAGCATTAGCATTCCATTTTGCAGGACTGCTCCTCCCATTCCGCCAGGTGAAGTGCCATCTACTCCATAATATGTCCCGTCAGAAAAATTATTGGCTATCCAACATTTATTAGTTATGGGAAGCGTATCACATTCTTTGACGTATTTGAGTACATCTTTGAACATATTTTTAAAGCAAGCCCCATCCCAATCCTCACAAATCCCTACGATTGAACCGCTGTTTTGAGAGATTATTTGTGTCATGGCTTGGGTCAAAATTGAATAAGCCACTTTCACACTTGCCTTGGCTTGTGATTCTTCGGCATTCTGCAAAAGCGTAGGGATAGTTATAGCAGCGATTACACCGATAATCCCGAGAACGATTAAAACTTCCGCAAGAGTAAACGCAATAAGAGCTTTTAAATCGCTAAAATTTCTGTGTGATGTTTTTTTAAATCTTTTTTCCATATACTCTGCCATCTTCCAAGGAGATATTGCATATAAATATATTTGCAATATCAGTATTATATAATTATAGTGTTGTTTTTGTCAAGCATATATAATTTATTCTATGGACAAAAAGATTTTATTAAAAAAATTCGGACTGAATGTGAAATTTGAACGTATAAAAAAAGAATATACTCAAGAATTTTTGGCTGAAAAAGTTGGAGTACACAGAAATTACATCAGTAAAATAGAAAATGGAGAAATAAACATGTCACTTGGTAAAATCCTTGAACTCTCGAAGGCTCTTGATTTAGAGGTAAAAACCTTGCTTGAATTTTCTCATTTGTAATCTTTACTCCCCAATTAATGTTGTCTAAGTGTTCCACTTGCTTGTTGAACTTGCAAATCATTTCCCCTTTAAGTTTTGTAAATCTTTTTGAATAATCTAACAAAAAAAAGTTGCCTGTTTTTTTATATTAACTGTATAATTAAAACAATGTAGAGGTTAAGTCATGAACGGTGTGGATAAATTTTTGTTATTGGATAAATCAAAACTCAGAAAAATTAGTGTTAAAGATATTTCGATAGCTTTTCCTGATTTGAAAAATATTTTTGAGTCAAAAGCTATTATCATTGCTAATTGGTTAGTGGATTGGATTGAAGCTGATTTTAAGTCAGGTAAAATCAAAGAAACGGATTTGCTTCCGCAAAAAGCTGATTTGGCCTATAATTTGGGCGTTAGTATCGGAACTATTCAAAATGCTTTCAGATATATTGAAGACAAGGGTTATGTTGAGTCAAAACAGTGCATTGGGACTATGATTAAAGATTGGAAACAATCTCATTCTAATGTCAGAAAATTGACATCCAAGCGAGATGTTTGTGTCGATTTGATTAAAAACTATATTATTGAAAAAAAATTTAAGGTGGCGCAAAGCATACCCTCATCAAGAATTTTGGCAAATGTAATTGGAGCCTCTGCGAATACAACAAGATTGGCTTTAGAGAATTTATGTTCGTTGGGGATTTTGGAGCGGAAGTATCAATCTTCCAATGACAATGGGTGGATACTTAAGTCTAATGATTTTTCTTTATTAAAAATTAATTTAAATCTTTCTGAAAATATTACATTGGTTGAAAAAGTTGAAAAGGATTTAGAAAATTATATTTCAAAAAAATTAAAAGTCGGAGACAGATTACCTGCGCATGAACAATTATCTACGGAGCTTAAAGTTAGCATAAAAACTATCCATGATGCACTTAAATCACTTATTAACAATGGTATTTTACTCGCAAGACGGGGTAGATATGGTACAACTGTTATAAAAATTCCGGGTGATGTTTCACTTTCAAATAAAAAAGAAACCTCAATTTTTGCATCTGCACAAGAAACGGCGTTTTATAACTATGAAAAAACCCAAAACCATATTAAGTCATTGATTGCAAAAGATTATGAAATCGGTTCAAAATTACCGTCGATAATTGAATTATCAAAAGAATTGGATTTAAGCCCAAACACAATAAGAAAAGCTTTGAATAATCTTGCTGATGAGGGGTATTTGAGATTTACAAGGGGGCGCTATGGCGGAACTTTTGTCATGGATATTCCTGATACGTCCTCACAGTCGTTTAAGTGGCTTGCAGTGAATCCTAAATACGTTGAAGTTTATAAATAATCAAACTTTGGTATACTTTTTTGTTCCCCTTAATACTATAAACAGATGATTTACTGAATTATCTCTTGTGATAATTTTAGTCTGTTGAGTTAAAACTGAATACAGAACAGAAAAGAGGCATATATGGAAATTAAAAGTATTTCACAACGAATTTTTAGGACTTCATCCCCGAAGACTGAGCAGAATAGTTGTCAGACAAATCCTTTTGGTGTCAATTTTAAAGGCAATATGATTACGGCTGACGTTTTTGATAAACCTGAAAAATCAACCATTTCGTTTGGTCAAAAGGCACAAGAAATATTGACAAGAAAGATGACAATGAGTGCTGTTTTGGCGCCAATGAGTCAATCTATAAGCAGAAGATTAAATTCAATCATGTCTTTTGGACGTAGACTTGGAGAGAACACTGCTGAAGCTTGGAGAAGCGCAAACAAAATAGAAATTCCTTTTCACCAAATGGCAAATTTAATGCAAAATCTTTCAGATGGAAGGACTTACAGTGTTTCCAATTTAAAAAATATTGACACTGGAGAATTGGAAAACATGTTAACAGCAGCAATAGCATAGGAGGCAGAAATGAATAAAAATAAAA
This sequence comes from uncultured bacterium, assembly GCA_903885635.1. Lineage (GTDB taxonomy): Bacteria > Cyanobacteriota > Vampirovibrionia > Gastranaerophilales > Gastranaerophilaceae > CAIPUE01. The sequence continues at coordinate 1,550 of CAISJE010000203.1, read as the reverse complement.
AATTAAACAATATAATAGAAGCACTGTCGCAACACGAAAGTGGTGCCGCTGTGGAGGTTTTGGAAAGAGTCGGGACAAATTGTACCGATGATGAAGTCAGAAGGCTTACCGCAAGAGCACTTGTAAACAGAAACACTCAAGATTCTCTTTCCGTGGTAATTCTCAAAAACGGTAAAGGCATTAATGATTTGAGCACAAACGTTGCGATGGGTACAATTAATGAACTTTTGGCGTTAAAAGATAAGTCTGAAGCGTTAAAAGTTCTTGAGAATGTACAAGATTCTGATTGTGATGAAGCTATAAAAGAAACAGCTCGTTCAGTAAAAGCATTGATGGCGTTTTCGTAATTAGTTAAAACGAAGTAAACAGTAAACAGAAATATATATTTTGTTTGCCGTTTTACTTTTCACCAATAATTATAAACATATTAATTTGGGGGTTAGCATGGAAGGTTTAAAAATATTTGAAGGCAAAAAAATCAGACACATTTATGACAAAGAAAAAGAAACTTATTATTTTTCTGTTGTAGATGTTATTGCAATTTTGATTGAGAAGGATTATCAATCGGCAAGAAAGTACTGGAAAGGACTAAAAGGACGACTTATTAATGAAGGTGCAAGTGAACCGGTAACAAAATGTTACCGGTTGAAACTACAAGCTGAAGACGGAAAAATGCGGTTAACAGACATGGCAGATGTCGAAACTATGTTGAGAATAGTTCAATCAGTACCGAGCAAAAAAGCGGAGCCGATTAAACAATGGCTTGCGAAAGTCGGTTACGAAAGAATGCAAGAAATCGCCGACCCATCTCAATCGCTTGATAGAGCTAGAGAGAACTGGCAAAAGCTCGGCAGAAGCGATAAATGGATACAGCGGATTGCGAGCTGAGGGCGAAGGATTGGCGGTGTCGGCTTGTGTAAGCAAGACGAGCAGGACAATCCGTAGACCCGTTAATCGCGAGCAACCAAGCAGCAGCGAATGACAGGGCAGGAAACTCGGAATAAGTTGACTGATTACTGGAAAGAACACGAAATTCAAGAGGGAAAAGAATAGAGGATGCGGAAAAATCCAAAAAATGACAGTTTTTTGAGATTTTTCAAGTCCGACCTTGGAAGTGCTCGCACTCATACCAGCTGCGGGATAGCCGGTGGTATGAGTGCGAGCCGGACAAGGGAGCTTGCGAGAAAAATTCCTACTATCCTAGCACCCTCCCTTGCAATTCTCGCTTTGCTCGAAAACAAGAGGAGATGTAATTTTTCCGCAAGCTCATACGCAATTTTAACGAACATCATTCACCAAGAGTGGTCTGATTTGTCGGTACAAGACCATAAAGATTTAAAAGGTTTAACTTCGCAAAATTTAAGGGACCACATGAGTGAAGCCGAATTAATCTTTACGGCACTTGCCGAATTATAGTAATTTAAGTTGACAACAACAATGAAATATGGTATAATAATAGCGGAGGTGAAATTATGGCATATTCTTTGGACTTGAGAAAAAAGGTAATAGATTACAGAAAAACACACACTTTAGAGGAAACCTATTTAACT